>JANQNL010000070.1 GCA_028279585.1 Thermoplasmatota archaeon | reverse complement strand
ATCCTCGATGTTCCTCACTACGGATGCAGCAGGAACATCAAGGATGCACCAGCAGCGTTCAGGGATGCCCTCTGATCCAAGGTCAGGTTCCGAAGGAGGCTCTTGCTCTTTTTCAAGATCAGCTTGCGTGTATCCCGATACTCAGGGGTCTGGTCACGCTTGATGTTGATCTTCTTCTGTGATATCTGGGACACAGCCTGGTTCGGAGGTAAAGTGTAGACAGAGAAGAACCCAGATGAATGGCCAGTAAGCCTATTGGTGGCCACCATCCTTATCCACAGGTCCACATCATCAGCTGCTTTTCCTTTGGCTATGAGGTACTTCCGTAGGCTCACTATCTCGGACTCTGTATCCTCATGGTAGAACATAGAGAGGTCAATATCTGCAGAGCCTCCCTTCTCCAGGTGAATCTCCTGAAGCCTGCTCTCGACCTCCTCAAGCGTCGGAACCTTGAGCCTTGGTTCTGCGAGTACCCTGCTCAATGGGTTCACATCGTTGGAGACCACCTTGCGATCACGAAGCGCTGCCTCGACTATGGTCGTCCCTCTTCCACTGAAAGGATCGTAGACGACATCTCCAGGTTTTGAGAGCATATCGATGAAGAATCCTGGAAGCTGTCCCTTGAAGCACGCTCTGTACGATATCTCGTGCAGAGAGCAGCCCTGACGTTGCTTTGAGGTCCAGAACTCCCCCAGATAGCGTGTAACGGAACTCTTTCCAAGGGTTACCTCTTCCTCCACAACACCGCTGCCTGCTTCGAGCACGTGCTCTTTCAAATAGGGCTTCAGGTCCATCTTGGACCTTCGTAAGAGCTGTGGGTAGATATACCTTACCCGAGCTGGCTCATGGTGCCGCAACCTGGGCAGGCAACGATGCCTGTTGGATTAGCAGTGGCTGGGTCGATCCCTGCACCACAGTTGTAGCAAGCTACGGTCTGTGGCATCGGAGCAAGCTCCTGGACAGGTTCCTCGGCAGGCTGGGCCATTGGGTCCTCGTAGGTGAGCTGCTGCTCCTGTGGGGCAGCCCCGAGCTGCTGTGGCTCGTAGGCCTCCTCGAGTCCCATAGGCTCCTGCTGTGGCTGCATAGGCTGCTGCTGATACTGCTGCTCTGGAGCCATCATTGGCTCCTGTGCAGGAGGCATCTGCTGTGGGGGCTGTTCCATCATAGGCTGTGGACCAGCATCCATTGGCTGCGGTCCTGCGTCCATCTGTCCATCCATCGCCTGCGGCTCTGGCTGGGGTTCAGGCTGTGGCTGGGGTTCCTCGCTCTTCTTGCCTTTCATGACCACAATGACCACTACCACAACGATAGCGAGGATCACGAGTATGACAAGGATGACGATACCCACGATGCACAGAGGGTTCATTCCCTGGTTATCACGGGTAGAGGATCCTCCACCGCCTGATCCACCAGTGCCATTACCACCTGTGCCGTTTCCGGAACCACCATCTCCTCCATCTGTGCCATTGACATCTCCACCGTCGCCTCCATCGCCACCATCTCCGCCATCCCCACCATCAGATCCATCGCCGCCATCTGTGCTTACGACATCGTGGACGATAGCGACCACAAGCTCGGAGGTTCCAGAGCCACCATTGCCATCAGTGACCGTCAGAGTGATGGTGTAGTTACCGTCATCGGTGTAGTTATGCTCTACAGCATCCCCTGCGTCGGCCTCAACAGGGCTTGTTCCATCGCCAAAGTCCCAGGTGTAGGTCAGTTCGTCCCCATCCTCATCTGATGCTTCAAAGGAGTCGACCGATACCAGACCATTGTCGTTGGACACCTCGTTGATAGGTTGTGCCAGAGGATCGTCATTGACGTTCTGGACCACCATGGTCGCGACGGTGTGGTTCTGACCACCATTGCCATCATCGACAGTAAACCAGAAGCTGTGGGTGCCAACATCTTCCTGCCATGGTTCGTATGAGAAGGTACCATCGTCGTTCATGGTGAACCTTGGTCTTGTGAAGTTACAGCTGAACGTCATCTGGTCGCCATCGACGTCGAGACCTGCAAGGGTGTAGTTGTTCACCTGGTCCTCCATGGCGTTGAACTGTATCTTCATATCAGTGATGGACTTGGTAGAACCACCCTCTGGTGTAAAGCTGATGATCTGTGGGTCATCATTGACGTTGGTGACCACGATGGTCAAATAGACCTCGGTTGTCAACAGTGGCAAAGTATCGTTCGCATCAGCCACTGTCAGAGTAAGGTAGTGTGTTCCCACATCATCATTTGTGGGGGTTCCAACAAGGCGACCATTATCAACAGAGAGGAAGCTAGTCGCGTTGAGCATCGCTGTGAAGTCATCTCCGTCTGGATCTGTAACAGTTATCGGGAGGTCGGCTGGAGTTCCCTGGGCGATGGTCATTGTTATCATCTCTGCAACTGGCGTGGTCCCATCCACATCCACCAGGGTCGGTGGATCGTTTGTTGGGGTCACGACCACATCGAACCAGTTCGTAGAGTTCATCTGGTCGTCAGCTGTGTCCCACAGAGCATCGAGACCGGTATCGTAAACGGTTATCCTCCAGCTCTCTGTGCCGTAGTAATCTGGGTTGTCACAGGTGAACCTGACGGACTGGTTGTCGTTGAAGATCTCATACTGCAGATCTGGAGAGGGGTTCGCGCACTCCATCTCTACCCTGAAGCTTGTGTCATGGTCGTCCGAGAAAAACATGTTCAGGTCCAGCTCGTTGTTGGAAGAAGGTGCTGCACCCTCGTTGAACATGACCGTGGAGACAGTTCCTGTTGTCTCTGGTCCTTCGTTGACGTAGTATTCGATAGCCAGGTTGTCCAGCTTCAGCTTTCCAACAGAGCTTGAGGACAGTGAGATAGGGATGTTGGTCGTAGCGCCAGTTCCCATATCCACGTGCTGCTGGAACTCATCTATGAGTCCCTGACCTGTGACGGTGGTGGATGTATCGTACGTGCCGGGATTGGTCCACTCGTCATCAGAGTCGATGCCGACGTTCATTATGGCATCTGTGGGGTAAGAGTTAGCAGAGTAGGTGGTGTTGATGCTGACGTAGTCAAGCTCCATTGTGTAGAATGCGGTGGTCATCTGGGCGTCCTCTATACTAATAAGAAGCCAGGCCCAGTTACTATCATCTACATAGGCCATGAATCCAGAGGTGATGCTCGAACCGCTCAAGCAGCTGTCCGTAGACACCATACCAGTGCCCATGTAAAGGTCATCATCGACCTCCTGCCATGATGTCGTATTGATATGCCAGATGAACAGATTGATGTTGCAGTAATATTTGGCATACATGAATCCCTCTGCGTAGGGTTCCATCTTGTCCATGGAAAGGTCTGGGATCTTGATCTTGTGGAGGGAGTATGGGAAATAGGCTGATGACGGTGAGTAGCTGTAGCGTGTATTGTCCGAAGCGTTGACTTTGACGAGGTCCATTGTTGGATATGATGTCGCCGCGGCCTGGAGCTCAGAAGGCGAATAATCCGAGGCAGTATCATCTGTGGCACCATACCAACCAAGGTTCTGGGAATCCGTGTGGTCCCTGTTGATGGTGACCTGGTAGTCGTGATACAGACCTTCGACGTCCACAGAGGCGTCCACAATGCGGCAACCTGTTGGCAGATCAACGCTGGCGGTGGTGTCTGTTCCTGCAGCGTCGAACGTTACAAGCTGCTGGAGGCTGTTGTCAGAGAACCGGTCCTGGGTCTCTGTTCCCTCTCTGGCTCCATCATCTGCTGTGGTCATCAATGTGGAACCGAGCAAAAAACAAGTGATCATAAGCAGTGCAGTTAGCATGCTCACTAGGCGTTTCACAATAACATCTCCCGGCTAGGATCAAGTTCGTTGTAGAACAGGTACACATATTACATTATTCATAGAAACCGCATTAATGTGCAAGCGATTTTTCCATAACGATTGTGCATTTTCGAAAGGAACTGGCTATTTTTGTGACGATTTCCGTATCAGTTCATCAAAAAGCACCGAACATCTGAACAACAAGCATAGCCAGAGGTACCAACAGTTCTGAGAGCTCGATCGACCTAATGAGTATCTCCAGAACAAGGAGTATCAGCTCAATTCCGCTCCCATCTATTGTGAACCAAGCACTATTGCTGTGCAACATCGGTCCATCGTTCTCCGGTTCGATCCTCGAGCCAAGTGTGAACAATATACCTAGTGGGATGATCAGGTATTCCCCAGCCTTCTTTGCAGAAGCCACGATTAATCCTTGTCCGTCATCATCGATGACGAGGACCGGGTCCATACCAACCTTGACCTTGAGTCCAGAGAAAACACCCATTGCGGCCCCATCTCCATTTAGGTCAACCTCATTGGCTGTTGCAGAAGATGTTGGGACAAGATACTCGGAGTCGTCATGACGCTTGTGAAGTGTATCTGCATCGGTCCGTTCAACGCTTCTGATAAGTCCCCACGCTATCTCGACATCGGACATATCGATGGGATTCATACCATCGAATGCAGACATATCGACAGTATAGCCACCGTCCTTGTCCTTGATCACCTTGACTTTCGGTATCCTAGCATCCAACACATTTGGGTCCAATTTCTTGCTATCGATACCTTTTTTGAGCTCAATGAATCCACGGGACAATATCTTGTCCATCTCATCGACCTGATTGTCGATCACAGCAGTCATATCCCTTGGGTTAAGATCTGGCTCCAAGACCACATGATCACCTCACTGGCTCTCCAACCACTCTACCAACTTCGCCACGGCCTTGCCCCTGTGCGAGAACAGGTTCTTCTCCTGGGTCGGGATCTGACTGAACGACCTTGGATCTACCGTGCTAGCCTCACCCATGCTCTCCTCATAGTCTGTCCTCTCACCCAGGAGGGGATGGAAGATAGGATCGAAACCAAAGCCGAACTCCCCTTCCATCGCTTGGGTCGAGATGATCCCATTGCAGAGCCCATGGAAGTAGAGAGGCTCATCCATCTTCGGGTCGTAATAGGAGAGGCATGCATCGAAATAGGCCCGCCTGTCGGTCGCACCAGCCATCAGACGCAGGACACCCTGGTAACCTACTGCCTTGAGGACAAAAGCAGAGTACACTCCTGGGAATCCTTTGAGCGACTCGACGAACAGCCCAGAATCGTCAATGAGAACAGGCTCACTAACATCACCTCTGGCAATGATCTCCTGCATCCCAATGCGAGCCACTTCCTCGAGGCTAGTGGTCTGGACCTCATAGTATCCCATGTCCTTTTGGAGAACCTCGATGCCAAGTGGCTCTAATGCTTTAGCCACTTCCTTGAGCTTTCCCTCGTTGCCTGTTGAAAAGATGATCCGTTCCGGTCTTGCCATTTCAACCCTCTCCTCGTAGATATCGGCCCCTGGAGTCGATCTCCTCGACCTTTTTGATAACAGTTGCAGAGTCTGCCCCTGCCATATCATAACCGCGCATGATGAAGTGGAAGCTGTCCATCAACAAGGGGTGCGTGGACTCGAAAGCCTCGCGAAGAAGACGTATGTCCACACCGAAGTGTTCGATCTCCTGGGTCATCTCCCCCATTGACAGATCAAGTAGGACCTGGTTTGCCTCGTCATTGTTCCTGCAGATGACGTTAGAGGTGGTTAGGTCGCCGTGGGTCATGCCATTGACATGGAGCGTGCCTATGATGTTGCCAAACTCTACCATGGCCACCTGCTTGCGGCGCAGCTCAATATCGGCGTTGAGCACATCACGAAGCCTAGAACCCGGGATGTATTCCATGGTGATGACGCCGTCCTTCTCGTCCAGGTCATATATTGTGGGTACCTGAACTCCGGCTTCAGTTGCTGCAAGCATGGCTCTGACCTCTGAACGGCCTCGGAGCTTTCGCAGCATGCTGTCGAGCTGTGGGATCCTGTAACCCTTTCGAACCCTGGCCTTCTCCACCACATCATTTCCAGTGGCCTGGAGGTGTGCAAGTGAGATCGTGGCCTCTGCGCCACCGTCGAACTCTCCTGGGCCAGTTGGTCCCTCTGGAGCGCTAATGGCTTCCGGTTCTTCACGCCACAGAACATCCACATCGTCCGTCCTGAACTTCTGGTCCACAGCAGTATCTTCAAGCTCATGGACCACTCCTGCAGCGTGCATCTTCAGTCCCAGAAGTGCCATCATAGCCCCGTTATCCACACACAGTGGTCGCTCGGGCACCATGAACTTAGCTCCCCGTTCTTCAGCCATTGTTCGGACCATCTCACGGAGCCTGTTGTTGCAGGCAACTCCCCCACCCAGTAGGACCTCTGACTTTCCAGTATGTGCCATTGCTCGTTCTGTGACCTCTGTGAGCATGGAGAACACGGTCTCCTGGAGTGAGTAACATAGGTCCTCCATCTTAGCCCCGTTCTCGAGCTTTGTCAGAGCAGCTGTGTTGATACCAGAGAACGCCACATCCATTCCCTTTACGGAGTATGGGAGTTCGATAAGCTCTCCACCCATTAGAGCCATCTTTTCGATCTCTGGGCCTGCAGGGAAAGGCATGTCGGACTCTCGCCCGAACTTGTCGAGCATGTTCCCCACGCCGATGTCCAAGGTCTCCCCTAAAACACGATAACGGCCTGCAATGAACGTAATGACCTGGGTATTCGCGCCCGAGGTGTAGAGTAGAACTGGATCCTTGGCACCCAGCAGCTCACCGACCTCGAGGTGGGCCACACAATGGTTCACCCCCACTATCGGGATCTTGAGCGAGACCGACAGGGTCCGAGCGGCTGTGGCTGCGACCCGAAGGCATGGGCCGAGCCCTGGTCCTTTCGAAAAGGCGATCAATCCCAGATCCTGGGCTGCGATACCAGCCTTTTCCAGTGCCTCGTTTATGACAGTGTCAGAGACCTCCACATGGTGGTCCCCTGCCTCTCTGGGATGGATCCCTCCCTCGGGTGGCCTGAACATGTCAATGACATTGGACAGGACCTTGAACCCGTCTGGTGTGGACTCCACCACTCCAGCACCGAAGCTGTGAGCGGTACCTTCTATCCCAAGGCAGTACATCGGCACCATGAGGGAAGGGGTGGGATTTGAACCCTCGGCATAAATACTATATACCGACCCATTGATGGTCATTCAATGGGCTCGAACAGGATGGTCCTGGCAGTTATTCTTACGGTTTGTGTACTCATTGCTACTGTTGCCATGGTATCCTCAAGGTTCCTGGACCCAACACCGGGAGACATCCTTGGAGCCATCTCCATCCTTGTCATAGTTGGTTGCTTTCCTGTTCTGATCTATGTTCTTCTGCATCAGCCCCAGCCGAAGGTTGAGGATGAAGATGAGCCTGAGCCAGAACCCAAGACGGAGAAGCCTCCAAAGAAGGAACGGCCAAAGAAGGAGGAGGCTCTTGGGAAGAAGGGCAAGGATGAGAAGGCTGCGCCGAAAAAGAAGAAGGGTGAAAAGCCAGCTCCAAAGAAAGAGAAGGAGGATAAGGTCCCTCCCAAGAAGGGGAAGGACAAAAAGGCCTCACCCAAGAAGGAGAAGCCTCCCAAGGATGGAGTGGAGTGCATGCGGTGCGGTCATGTGAACTCGCCCAAGCCTGGAGAGAAGAAGCCGCGGTGTGCCGAGTGCAACATGATCCTTGTGCAGAAGGAGTCGAAGCAGGCCAAGGATAAGGTGAGGCGGGAGGAGGATGTGCCGGAGAAGAAGGAGGGGGAGGAGGAGATCGATCCGACCTCGATCTATGGAGGCATCCGACTGTAGGTCGGCTGATGTTCATTCTAGAAAAGAAGTGCAAGAGTAGCACCACAGCCTACCACACACTGAACAGACAAAGAAAGGTCGTTCTGTCCCACAACTTACAGCTTCCAGCCTAGGACAGAACGATTTCTTGTTACCAAGTCTGGTCAGTGTGTGGTTCAGGCTTTAGGTGCATACTTCTTGCACTTCTCACACCAATGCCTATCATACTTCTCCACATACTTGAGAGGACCAGAGCAGTCCGGACATGTCGGTTCCGCTGGTGGCTCCTCCTCTGGTGGTGGAGGTGGTGAATCATCAGGTGCTGGAGCGGGCTCCTCTGGCGCTGGTGCAGGCTCTTCAGGTGCAGGGGCGGGCTCTTCCGGAGCTGGTGCAGGTTCCTCTGGTGGAGGGGTCTCTGCTGCCGGTGGTTCTTCTGCAGCCTGCTGTTGCGCAGCCACCGCATCCTTGGCAGCATACTTCTTGCATGCGTCACACCAATGCCTGTCGTACTTCTCCACGAACTTGAGCGTTCCAGAACAATCTGGACATGTAAGTTCTGCAGAAGCTGGGGCCTCTCCCTGAGGGTCACTACCCGAAGGGTCCGAAGAACCGTCAGGTTCGGTAGGATCCGCAGACTTCTCCTCGGCAGGTGCCTCTGCACCGACCTCAATGATCTTGTCCTTTGGTGGATACCTCTTGCACTTCTCGCACCAATACCTATCATACTGTGCTACGAAGCGAAGCTCGTCATCGCAATCAGGACACTTGTACTTCTTCTCCTCGGTAGGAGCCTCCTCCGCTGGCTTCTCCTCAGCAGGGGCCTCCTCGGCAGGCTTCTCCTCTGCTGGTGCTTCTTCTGCAGACTTTTCTTCTGCAGCCTTGATAGCATCCTTGGCGGCATACTTCTTGCATGCATCACACCAATGCCTGTCGTACTTCTCCACATACTTCAAAGGGCCATTGCAATCTGGACAGGTAGGTTCTGCAGAAGTGGGAGCCTCCTCTGTAGGCTTTTCCTCAGGTGGAGCTTCCTCTGTAGGCTTTTCCTCAGGTGGAGCTTCCTCTGCAGGCTTCTCCTCTGTAGGCTTTTCCTCGGCAGGTGGTTCCTCAGCTGGCTTATCCTCTGCAGCCTTGATAGCATCCTTGGCGGCATACTTTTTGCATGCATCGCACCAATGCCTGTCGTACTTCTCGACATACTTCAAAGGACCATTACAATCTGGACATGTTGGATCTGCAGAAGCAGGGGTCTCTTCTGCTGGTTTCTTCTCTGCTGGAGGTTCCTCTGCAGGTGTCTCTTCTGCAGGCTTCTCCTCTGCTGGAGCTTCCTGGGCGGCCTTCACAGCAGCCTTAGCAGCGTACTTCTTGCACTTGTCGCACCAGTGCCTGTCGTACTTTTCAACATACTTGAGAGGTTCACCGCAATCTATGCAAGTGTTTGCATCTTCAGGCTGCTCCTGGGCAGTTTTCTCCTCCGCTGGCTTTTCTTCAGCTGGAGGCTCTTCCTCTTTTTTCTCTTCCCCGCCTTCGGCGACGTCCTTGCTTGCATACTTCTCACACTTCTGACACCAGTACCTATCGTACTTTACCACGAAGCGAAGCTCATTGCCACAGTCTGGACATTTCGGCTTTGCATCACCGGCTGATGCTGCGGTGGCCTTTTCGATATCGACCTTTTCACCGCACTGTGCGCAGAATTTCATAGAACCTATCAGTTTCTCGTTGCAATTAGGACAGTTCGCCATACAACGTTCCCCCATAATCCCGAAAAGAACCCTCTTTTATATAATTACCTTTCAGACCTGAGTGTATTTGGCATATTGTACCTGTGATAGAAAACATAAATTACCCATCAGACAATGCAGGGGCACAATCGGGGGGAGGAACATGCCAGTCAAGAACGTAGATATGCATCTCATCGAGGCCAGGAGGATCTCCAAACCTGGCGAGCCTGTCAGGAATGTCAGGATAGACAACAACTCAACGGTAACGCTCGTCCGTGAAGTGGATGAGGGAACAGCCGTGGTCGAGTTCAGATACACTGCCAACTACAGTGGTCTGGGCAACATCAGGATCGAGGGATCCCTTATCTTCGAGGGAGATGCAACGGAGCTGACGAAGCAGTGGTCCACGACCTCCAACATGCCAGACGACATCGCTTCAGAGATACACACCGCAGTCATGCAGGTCTGTGTCCCAGAGGCCATCATGATCTCTCGCGACATCAAGATGCCTCCACCGCTTCCATTGCCAAAGGTCAATGTGAGCAAGAAGCAGTCAAAGGAATCTAAACCATCCTCTGGCTTTGAAGTAGCATGAGGTTCACATGGACCGCTCGATCAGCAGGAACACAGGGTCCTTGGCGGCCCTCGCCTGTCTTTTAGAGGCTACAGCACCCAAGGTAGGTAATGTTTCGAGGCTCAGCCCTCAACATCACACATCACTTGTTGACTACTGTAGAAGTTCAGTCCTCATGGGTGAACACATCGGCTTGATGCTTGCAAGCGATGAACCAAAGCTGGGAGAAGCGTTCAGGAACTACTGTAAGCAAATGATGATCATCAGCTCTGGTGGTAATACTCATGTGGGCACAGCCACCCTCATGTTCCCCCTGGCCTATGCAGTTGCAGACCTTCGGGCAAAGAAAGGTGACCTCAATGATGTGGATGAGGTCCAAGAGCACATCAACAACATGCTAACCCCTTACCTCAAAGAACTCGGTCCATCCACCACAATAGAGTTCGCAGAGGGTATCAGGTCTGTCAAACCCGCAGGAGTTGTTGGAGTTGAAGATGGTGGTATAGACCTACACGATGATTCCATCTTAGAGGCCATCAGGCAAGAGAACACCAACATCCACGACTGGATGGCTGCTGGACGTTCTGTCAACATGGTGGCGGATGAGTTCGTCAACGGATTCTCACGCTCTGTCGACTCGGCCAAAGCATTAGGCATGGTCTACAAGATCATCGGCCAAAGACCGGAAATGATCGAGAGCAACAACATGAGCGCAGAAGAGCTGGCTGTCGTTCAGACCCATCTTGCACTTCTAGCTTCCGAACATGACACCCTGGTCCTAGGCAAGAACGGTGAGACCACAGCTAACTGGCTCATAATGAGAGCTGCCCAGGTGGTCCATATGGGAGGGATCTTCCAGCCCAACTTCACATCGGTCCTGGAACGACTTGATACAGAATGTAGGATACGGTGTGTCAACCCTGGAGCTACAGCAGATATCCTGGGTGCAGGGATATTCTTAGCACTGGTCACAGGCCTTATGGACCCTAGACCTATCGGTAGTTACACTGAAAGCTGTGAAAATGAGCACGAGAAAAAAGAGGAAGCCTAATCCTCAAGGCGCTTCCTGTAGTGTGTCACATATCCAGCGATCTTGTTTCGCATCTGCTCTGTCTGAACATCAGTGAGCTCTGCGACAAGCTTCTTGTTGTTATCGAAGTCCTCTGTGAACTTATCAGGGTACTTCTTAAGAAGCTCGAAAGCGACACGCTTGATATATGTGGGTCTGATATTTCCCATGGTTTCACCTGGGTAGGATGCCACGAATCTGTTCTTTATATAAAAAAGTATCTAGACCTGGTACTGATGCATTAACGGGTGATGGATACCCCTGTTGCATCGCGGGTGATGATAAAAATACTGTTCAAGAAAGAATATAACCATAATACTTTATCATCCTACAGAAGGGTGAATCAAGGTTTGGTATCCAAAATATTGAAGCAAGTGTCTTCTAATAGGTAAAAAAACATATAAATGAATAGATAAATGAACAGTAAATAATAATATGAATTGACACAATAAGATATTAAAAATATTAAGGTGGAATGATGAGTCTAATCGAACCAGAATTTCATATCGCTTATAAAATGAATGCCCCCTTCACATGTCAAGAAGAAGAGCTCATAGAGCAGGTGCTAAAGAAATTTAGGAAAGATGAAATCACAATTTATGATATTGGGCCAAAAGGGATTTCTCAGGGTATAGATTATAAATACACACTTGGGAAAGCGCAACTTAACTTAAGACAGGAATTGGGTATTTATGGAGTTTCTGGTGGAGATTACAACGATGTGGATAAAGCATTTAAAACCCTTGGAACAATATTATTCAAATCCTTGAAAATCTCAAAAAAAGAGGTAAAATTCATTGAAGTAGTTTCTAAAGGTAGGTATAAACCAGCCATATTGCCCAATAAATCTATGAGAAATATTTTACATTCAAAAGACATCACAACTTTCAATAAATTCTTTGATGGGAAATCTGGGACAACACCACTTGTATTTGCGGTGTGCATTGATACTAATGCCGAACCGACATCACCGTTTAAAGAAATGCTTGATTGGCATGAATTTAAAATTCAACCTTTTCCTCAAAATCCGAGATTCTACTTATGGCAACTCGTCTATCGTAGAGGGGACCAAAAGAAAGCATTATCTTTCTGGAAGGATCTTCCAATAAAAATTGAGAAAATATTAAAGGCATATAACAAAAGGAAGTGAAATAATGTCCGGAGTTGAATTCTCATCCAATATAACTGATGAAAATACATCGATACAGATACTTTGTTCTGGTTCTTCATTAATATCGGAGACAGAATATAACATACACTATATTGATGATGTTGATGGCACAGAAAAGGAGGTTACAATCAGCAATAATATAAGACCTGAGGGTAACACTCCATCTCTTCGAGAGTTACCAAATCGTGTCGAAGTAAATCTTGAGGATTCGGTTGTAGGTCCTCAATATGCACGAAACAGCTGGCCGGAGTTATCTTCAGCTACCGTTCAAGATATCCAAAAGACCATTAATGACCGATGTGTCAGTTTATGGGACGGGAATGATCCGATATTCTCTGATGACGATAGCGAAGCAATTGATTTATCTCCATTCGAACTAGGAAGTTCGGGATTAGATGTAATTGATTTTAAGAAATTGCCCCTAATGAAGAAATCATTAACACAAGATTTAGAGGATGATTAATGTGGCCGAAGATTTCTCAGACATCTATTGTGATGAGAAACCTGATATCTTATTTCAGGGTGACATTATTACAGATATCCCTTCGCGGAAGAAGTTGAATGAGGAAGATATTTCAGGATTTATGCTTGTCAATAATACATGCGACATGTATCAGAGTAAGGATTACTTAGACTCATTTCTATTAATCCCAGTTCGATCAATGGAGTTCTATGTACTAGAGCGAAAGAAAAATAAAGCTGCGAAAGATAAGACAAAGAACATAATATTTGATATAACGCGTTATAAAACATTATCAAAATTCTTCTTACCTCCAACGCAGCGTTTTGGTTCAAAGAAACCACATTATGCTGATTTCTCAATAATGAGCCCTATTCCTATCAATAAAAAGAAGATGTTGCTTTCCAATAGAAAAGCTTCCCTTAAGATTCCAGTCCGTGAGAAACTCGGGCATATGTTAGGTGTATTCTTCTCCAGGGTAAGTATACCTGAAGAGCATGAAACCAAGCATTCATATCTCAAGGGCTGGAAAGACGAATACGTTGATGGGCATTACAAGTCCTAATCAATCACATTTAAGTAACATTCATCGATTCTCAGCTGAGCAGTGCATAGGACTCCCAAGCCCCTTGCCCAAACCACTCTCGATCATTTCAGTGGCTTCACAATAACCCGCAGCTCTCCTTCAGAATTATCGAGTTCCCAGGATAGCTTATCTCCTTCTGACAACTTGAACGTCTCGACGATCCAGAGTGGAACTGTTGTCCGTAATGAGGAGGACTTTGAAGTCGCCTTGGATAACACTGTATCTGTCATTTCACCACAAGAGCAACGTATTCGTGACAAGGTATATGGGTTTACCTATCAATTTACCGATGGAGTTAAATACCTCTGGAGATATGTAGGTAAACTGATAGGTAAACGGGTGCAATCCTTGACAATCCATGATGAAGACCAGCTGAAGGCGCTCCAGATTCTCTCAAGCGGCATTGATGCCGTTCAGAGAATCAACAAGAACCACTACAAGGTTCGTAGCATGTCTGATAAGACCAGGTTCTACAATGTTACGAGGAAGCGTGGTGAAGGCTGGAAATGTGAGTGCCATGTCTATCAGGTCAAGCATCTGGTATGCAAGCATATGGTAGCCATCGAGTTCTATAATCAACTCCGGCTTCAATCTGGCCGTGAGCCTAGCCCTGACAAGATCACATTAGATGATACAATAGAATGCCCGGAGTGTAAAAGCATCAATGTAGTCAAGAATGGAACTCGGAAATGTCACAAGGGTATTAATCAAAGGTACCTTTGTAAATCTTGTCGTCACCGCTTTGTGGTCGATAAGGAGCTCTCAAGAATCAAGGCCACTGAAAAGACTCTGGCTGTTGCCATGGACCTCTACTTTAAGGGGACAAGTCTTGCCAAGATTCAACAGCATCTTCAGATGTTCTACAACACAAAAGTACATCGAACAACCATCCTTAGATGGATAAAGAAGTTCAGTATAGTCTTGTCTAACTATGCTGACTCACTACAGCCAGAGGTTGGTGATGTATGGAATGGAGACGAGATGGTCATCAACATCAGGACTGAAGGCGAAGAGCATCATTATGATTGGATATGGAACATGATGGATGCAGATACACGCTTCCTCCTTGCCTCTACGATTACCAATGAAAGGTCGCTAGAAGAGGCTAGGTTGCCTCTTAAACAAGCCAGGTCCTTGTCAGGTAAGAGGCCAAAGGCTTTCATTACAGATGGTCTCCAGACCTACAAGAAGGCTGTGAAGAAGGAATACTACAGCAGAAAGGACTGCACAACCCACTTCCGTACTCCATCGTATCGAAAGTACTTCCTGAACCAAAACATCGAGAGACTGAACGGGACAATCCGCGAGAGACTCAAGGTTATGCGAGGATTGAACTCAATGGAGACAGCCCAGATTCTTATCAATGGGGAGCGATTCTATTACAATTTCATCCGACCTCATGAGAGTCTCGGAGGGATGACTCCCGCTATGATGGCTAACCTGTCCTATGTAGACCCTTCTGATAATGCTTGGCTGGTCTATATCAAGACGGCCTTGCGGTATCAGAATCCAGCACCTGCTAATAGTACGAAGCCGGAAGCTGGTTAAGGCGGTGCGATGTGTACGAGACATCGGACTTCTATTACATGACCATAGCAATGATTGCCAAAGCAGCGCCGAAGAGTCCAATCACGATTCCTATGAAAGTGAGCTCTCTCGCGCTGAGAGTAATGTGGTGGGATTCTTCTAATTCCTGCTTCTGGTCTTCAAGCTGAGTCATCACAGTCTTCACGTCTGTCTCTGTGATATCCTTTCCGTTGAGTTGTACGGGCATTGCTAAAGGGATAGTATAGTTGGTTTATAACCCAATGCTGAGGGGGTAGCCGAAAGTGGGTTCTCACTATTGATCCAGTTTCTCTCGGATAGCATCCCTAACAAAGTCTGGAGCAGACACATACCCTTTCTCGGGATGCTTCTCAATGTAGCGTCTAACTTCTTCAACGAGCTCTTCTGGAAGCTTGAGATTCGTGTAATTAACAACCAAGAGTATCCCTAAAGCAATCTACAATACACCGTAATACCAATACACTTGTGGATAACATATGGAGAATATATGGATAAATCATATATGGAACCTGTTAGATAAGTTAGTGGGGAGATGATATCATGCGTTGGCTCCTCGGCCTCCTTTTATTACTACTAGTTGTAACGCCAGTTGCTGCTATTGACATGACTGATGAGCAGATCATGACAATGGATGAGTTGTATGGAGAGAAGACAATAACGACTGAGACATCGATAGTTGAGTATTCTATCCAGATAACAAACAAAGACTATGTGGACGCTGCAGGACATCTGTCTGTGTGGCTGTATTATGATGAGGACAATCAAGTCAGAGATGAGAGGAACTTTCCTATCGATTTCATGAAGGAGGAGAATTACATATTCAACGTACCAGCGGAATCCAGCATGACCTGGTTCTTCGGATGTGAGTTCTCAGGATTAGCTGCGGGTAAGTACTTGATGAAAGTCGAATGGATCGATGATGACCTGTATGGTTTCACTTGGGCAAGACATACTTCGTGGTTGACTGTTGAAGAATCAATGATCGAAGATGGAGATGGTGATGGAACTAATCTATCCACTCTGTATACAACTGTACTGGGGAGCTGTTGTTGCTTCACCTTCATCGCTGGTGTGGGGGCCGTCGTTATTGCTTCTATCTGGAAAAGAATCAAGAGAGATTAGATTACTTGGGCATCTCTTTTTTATTGCCAAGATCAACTCTACGTTTACATGAGAGACATTGGGATTCAGTTGCTACAGGAAATTCATGACCACTATTAGTGATCAAATCAAAAATCATTTGATGAGCCGTGTCTCTCCCACAATCCGGGCAATAGGTAGTTCTAGTTTCAAAGTTCAATTCTTCACTCTCCTTGAGTTCCTGAATTTCTTCTACGAACTTAAGCGTTGTTGAACATATTTTTGATTGAGTGTCATTATTGGACATGTGTATAATATCAGAATAGTCTAGTTATATAATGTTAATCCAGCTCATCTCGCAACCGTATTAAGCGTTTTGGAGAAAGAAGAAGGGTGAGGCCCCGTAGGGCCCCTGTAGTCCCCCTTAAGGATTTGCACCTCCGCTGTTCCCGTGGATGGGGACTCAAGCGCCACTCGAGAGGGGGTTCTCGGCCGATAATTGGGGTAAAGGGCAAGCACCTATTATACTTATCTGTTAAAAAGTTAATAATGTCCGACATTTTGTTAAATTAACAACTTTTTCTTATTAACTTATTAAGATTATGTTAGCACGGCACCCGTTTTTCGCACAAAGCTGGACAAATAGGTACTATAAATATCTCGGCCCGTGTTTCTTTATATAGTCGAGACCCACCGTTTTTCGCACGCAAACATCAAAATTATGTTCAACAGTTCTCAAATATCCTAGCACAGATACTAGTCCGATGGTTGGCGCACACATCACAGAGTTCTGGGTAGACTTACAGAACAAGACCTCTATCGTAAAGTTAGCTCAAGCTGAGTGGATAGATGACTGGAGAGAAGGGGGCATTGACATAGTCTTTGGCAAGTGTCACCCCGGTATTATCGGGGTGTATCGTGGCACGATCACGATGCCAAAGAAGGATGACGATACACTGAAGCTTGTGATCGAGGACTTCCGGGACGAAGGATTTGTCGTGCACTTGAAGGAGAGGGATTAATGGCAAAGGCGATAAACATTCATATGCATGGAGAAGTGCGTCGTGAGACTTCCGAATTGGGCTCAAAAGTATTAGAGTACTTCAGCAGGCATCCTACAGAGAAGTTTACGGCTGATGAGATTGCCAACCTCGTCGACGAGCCATACGCTGGTGTCAAGGTATTTTTGCTTCACTGCAAATATGATGGGACTCTCGTTAGCTCAATCAATCCAAGTGGTAGAGAAGTCTACTTTCTGAAATAACTTATCACCCGCGACGCAACAGTTGCCGTCTGGATATAGCCTATCACCCGAGTTTGCATCAGTACCCTAGACCTAGAGTTATCTAATCGGTGTCTGGCCCATTGACCCGAACCTGCTCTAAATGGTTCGAAACGAGGCCCTTTGTGACCTGATCGTGTTTCCATAGGATCTTGTAGATGCACGTGTGGTCGGAATCCTTCGGGTTTATGTCCATGGTCACGTCACCCTGGTGGCCTGTCAGTTCGAACACTCCTTTGATGCGACCATAGTAGAAATTGCACCACAGGTCGATCCACATCTTCTTGGAGATATCCATGTCCATCGTGATGACTATCTCCCCATCACTTATCGGTCCGATCTCGAAATGACCTACACAATATTCTGTATCCTGATGTTTTGTGGAGCAGAAGATGTCCTTTGGGTCCATTCCCTTGAAGATATTGGACCATCGGAAGTCGTGCATTATCATGCCATGACCGAGCTTGTACGGATGACTGTGGTCACGATTTCCTAGATTGACACAGATGTTTTCCAAAAGTGATAAGAAATCTTCTAAAGGGTACTTCCGCAGTGGGATGTAATCGTCGGGGTTTCCACCGACCTTTGCCAGACCATCTCGGCCCCACATGCGGATAGTGTAGTTCATGGTCTCCTGGAACAGATGTCCCCGGACCCAGGTTTCCCTCATGAAAATGGGAATGTTGACAGGGTAAATAGGCTTTTGGTATGACCTATATCCACGTTAGGTCGTAGGTCAAGGAGTGCTTGTCCTCCTCATAATCGACAATGACACGAGCTTGTCCTTTGGTTCCAGATAGGTCAAGGACACCCTGAAGCCGTCCTCTATAGAACTGGCCCCAAATGTAAGCCGACTCCTTGTCATCGGTCCACATCTCGATGTGAAGCTGCAAACTATTGGGATGGATGAGAAGGCCTCTTACCTCGCCAACTTTGTACTCCGTCTTCTGGTTGGCATTGGAAGAAAAGATATCTTGTGGTTTACGAGCAGAGAATATCCCTGCCCACTTGACGTTGTTCATTACCATCCATCTCCCGACCTTGTAGGCCTCCTCCATATTGGCATCGGCAAGGTCGTGAACGATATCGGCCAGAAGCTCAGTGAAGTCTTCCAGGGGGTACCATTCTTCTGGTTTGAACTGGTCCGGGTCCAGGGAGATCTTCACAGCACCTTCCATGCCCCACTTGCGTTGGACATATGATTGTGCCTGCTGGAAGAGCTCACCCTTGACCTCAGATGTAGGCATGGGAATTAATCTACGTTCTTCAATATAAACAATCTGACCCTAATGGTCAAGGTTGTAAAGGTCTTCTGAAAGATATCTCATCCCGGAGTCTGGGGCTAGGGTCACTATCTTTGTACCATGGTTGGCCCGAGCTATTTGGATGGCCGCGAAGATGTTGGTGCCTGTGGACATCCCACCAAAGATGCCCTCTGTCCGGGCAAGCATTCGAGCTCCGGAATACGAATCCTCATCCATGACCTCCATGACCTCGTCGAACTTGCTCTCGTCCAAAAGCTCTGGGATGAAACCTTCGCCGATACCCTGGATCTTGTGGGGGCCGGCCTCCTTGCCCGAAAGGACAGCTGATGTTGCAGGTTCGACAACTATGATCTTGACGTCTGGAAGCTTCTCACGCAGATAATCGGAAACACCAGTGATCGTTCCACCTGTACCAGCAGCGGCTACGAAGAAGTCTATCTCCCCGTTCATCTGGTCATAGATCTCTGGTCCTGTGGTCTTGTAATGTGCCATCCTGTTGGCAAGGTTCTTGAACTGATGTGGAAGGAACACATCCGGGTCTTCCCTGGCCATCTGCTCTGCCTTGTCCAGTGCACCCTGGACCTGCTCGGACTCGGGAGTGAGGACAACCTCTGCACCAAAGGCCTGCATGATTGTGCGCCTTTCCTTGGACATGAACTCTGGCATCACTGCGATGAATCTGTAGCCTTTAACGGCAGCTACAGCTGCTAAAGCGATGCCTGTGTTACCAGAGGTCGGCTCAACTATCTTGGAGCCAGGGTAGAGTAGTCCCTGGTCCTCGGCCTCTGTGAGCATCTCCTTTGCTATCCTGTCCTTGATACTGCCTGTCGGGTTGTGGAACTCGAGCTTCATGTAGATGTCTGCAGACGACATCTCCGATACCTTGGACAGATGGACAAGGGGCGTGTTGCCGATGCATTCCATGAAAGATGAGGCGTGTCCCATACTCTGGCGATTATACATTGTGTATTTATGTCTTTATGAAACGGCCACTTTCGGGAAACACCACTTTCAGTGACCCCCTCCCACTGCTTTGGCTTATATGCTCGGGTATTCATCTTGATATCAGAGCGCATCACGCCTCGGCCCGTTCGGGTCACTGGCGGGTGGTGGGAAGCTGTGCCCACCTTTTTCCACCACGAGCGTGCTGACCATGCAACCTCTGCAAAAAGGAACCTGCAACACGCTCTACCGCCACAACTTTTTTCCATACCCCCGCAAGGGGGCCTCAGAAGGTCAGTGAGAACCTTCTAGAACTATCACAACATTTCTTCGTCATTGACATTAGCCTCGAAATATTGTGTATCGTTCAGCAAACATCCCTCCAGTCTTCGGTTTGCTAAACATCTTTCGGGATGAACCCTCAAGACCCTACCGCGCTCTATCGTCGCTAACAGTATGAGCGCTTGGGCATTGAACAAAGAATGGCTAACTGAAGTGTCCTTTGTTCAATACGGATTTTCATAATAGACCGTGATCTTTAGTGTATAGTCTGCACGGTCTAGAGGAAGGTGCTCGTCAGGATTCCTGATATCGATGGTCAAGAACCAATCCCCCTCTTCCAGATAATCCCCAGGGTCTGCTTCCTCCCTCACCTTGATGGAACCCGTAGAACCAACGTTAGATGCCTTGGTGGTCCCAGTAGCAGCGTCATCCCCCAAACCTATCGTCACCCCGAACTGCCATCCCGTGGACTCCCAGGTCATCTCGCATTTGACCTCAATAACGTCCGGCCCCATCTCCCAGTGATGGGTCTGGTTCGTATCAACGAACCTGATGTAGGTTACGGAGCCAGTGTTACCCTCGTCCGTGGTTATCTCCTCGGAAGGAGGATGTCCAGTACCAGGCAGGATCTGGATATTGTGAGAAGTGGTATGCGTCCTGTGGGACGTATCTTCAACAATAAGCGTCACTGTATAGTTACCAGGTTCCTCGTAGGTCCACTCCACGACCATGCCTTCTGCGTCCACACCGATATCTGGGTTCGCGTCGAAGTCCCAAGAATACAGCAACCCCCCACCCAGAGGATCCTTCGAATCGATAGCAGAGAACTGGTTAGGATAGTAAGCATAACCCGTAAGGTTCCCAATGATAGAAGCCACAGGCCGGGGTTCCCCGCCATCTCCACCATCCCATCCATCCCCACCATCGCCACCATCCCCGCCGTCAGTACCATCTCCTCCATCGTCACCATTGGGTTCAGGTTCGGGATCGGGGTAGAATAGAAGG
>JANQNL010000052.1 GCA_028279585.1 Thermoplasmatota archaeon | reverse complement strand
TAGGGACTAGGTTCCTTGCTCTTGGTGATGTTCGTTTTATTGGCATAATTCAAACAGAATCAAGAGCACCTTTTAACCTTAACTGGCAAACTTGGGTTATAAACTGTCGATTGAGATCTCATTTCAAGTGACAACGAATAGTGTGATAGAAAGAAAAAGTCATTTGGAGATCTCCCCGGATGTCTTAGTCATTATGGTTTTCGGTGGGTTGGGCTGGATTGAACGAATAAATGCTTTAGAGCGTATTGAAAGCGATGAAAGCGGGTATTTTGATGTATTTGGACCATCTTCAACAGAGATGGAGCGCTTAAAGGAATTGATAGTAAGTTATCAATCATCTTGAGAATATGAGGTAAGCCGACTTTGAATTCCATGATTATACTTAAGGACTCCAGCTTTCCCTACGGCCTTCAATAATTCTCCGGGTCGGACAAAAAGTTCTAAGTCGTTAGGTGTAATAAAATTGTTTTCCAGTAGCCAATCAATTTGTTCTTTCGTGGAATATCCTTTGTTTATTCGATCGTATTTCTCTAGATATTCTGCTACCATCTGTTGAATTACTCTCTTTGTTCTCTTTCCATTCTTTTTCTTCTTCTCAACATCTGGATTTGTAAAAAACTTGTTTTCTAATCGATATACAGAGGTAGTAAAATAATCTTCAGACAACTCAATTCCCAGGGATTCGGATCCACATAATAATGACGCCATGGTTGATGTTCCTACCCCATTAAAGAAATCCAATACTTTAATATCATTTTTGTGACGAATTGTCTGAACGATTTTGATAATTCTAACAATCAATTCTTCTGGTAGATTGCAGGGGTGTCCCCACCGACGAGATTTTTGTCGGGTTCGATGGATATCACTCCATATTGACACTCCTTGAATCATTGCTTTCTGATCATTAATGCATCTTTGTCGTTTACAATAAATTGGATCTCTAATTTCGTACAGCGAATTGAGATCAAAACCTAATTCACTCTTTGATAAAAAGATTAGCGAATAATTTGTTGCTTGCATCCTACCTGTTATTGGAACCGCCAAATCGTCCCATACGATATCTTCAACGAGATGGTAATATTCCAAAACCATTGGCAATTGCTGCAGGATATTCATTGGTGTGTTAAGAATTACAAATATCCCATATTCCTCCAATAGGAAATATGCTTTCTTAATCCATTCTACACACCACTTGGTATACTCATCTAATTTAATTGTGTCATTATAATTATCATACTTCTTACCCAAATTATAAGGTGGATCAACAAAAATGAGGTCAAACTTTTCATTCTCTGAATTTAGCCAATCAAGAACGTCAAGACTATCTCCAAGAATCAATCTTTGATTGAACTTTGTAAATGGTTCATATTCCTTCGTTGAAGCATTATGTTTTTCATACGGAGCAATTTTACTTTTCTCTTTCGATTCCATTAATGGTTGATTGTCAATAATCAAAATCTTTTCAACAGCTTCTTTTAAATACAGTTGAGATAGAGCATTTAAGAACAATTGATCTTCGATTAATGGATCAGAGAGGCTGAATTTATTCCACACGTCCCTAATCCATGTTCCATCTCCTGGATAATGGTGCTTCTTTCCTCCATAATCTTTTGAGGTTTGACCGCATGATGGACAAAAAGTATATCTCTCTCTTATCTCTCGGTAACATCTCTTTTCATTTGTGAAGTTTAAAACAAGAAGAAATCTGTGACTATGATGTTTTTTAGTATCTACTTTGCATGCAATTATTCTATCAAAGTGATTGATAACATGTTGATAGATAGATGATAGCTCAGAGATTTCACCAATAAATACCAAGACGCCTTGAAATTGATCATTCTTCAAAGCATTTAGGTGATCTTTCCAACTCTCGACATTGGAGAAAACTATTAGTCTATAATCTTTAGAGTTAGCAGGTAGATTGCTTGTGAACTCAATGTCTATTTCACTGAACTCATAAAGTCCATCTGGTGAACTCCAATAGTCTCGGAGGTCCATTTCCATGTCACAGTGTATAATACCCTGGATTATATACATTTCATTTAGATTGAGTTAGCCATCAATCAGGATACCGCTTGTTTTGTTAATGTCCTAAGTCATCGATCGTGCGAAGTAATGGGTTCAGCACCTTATCGATGACATCCGTCGCCAACTGCTCAGGCTTGCCTTCCAGCTCCTTGCCCTCGAACACGACCCCCATAAGCTTCTCGAGCTCCGTTGCTCCTTCCGGGAACTGCTCGTTGAACTTTGCAAGATGCTCCTCCGAGGACTTGAGCCAGGGGTGGGTAAGCCTATGCGTGACCCTGATGGACAGCTGGCATTGGAACGCGAGGTTGGAAAGATAGGACATGGTCTTGGCCTCGTCGCCCAGGACCTGGGTGAGCCTCCAGCGAAGGTTGTAGATGTACCTGCGAAGGGCGAGCTCGGACTGTGCCCTCATATGCTCCTGGTTGAGCTTGGGCAGTGCCTTGATGACGTCCATACCCTCGATGACGTGGTAGTCCATGATGACATCCAGGAGTTCGTCAGGGATACTATCTGACATCCCTTCCATATCGGACATCTCTGCAACGTATGGACCTTCGATGTTCTCAGAGCGCCACTTCCTGTGTATCTGGGAGATCTTGACCGCAGTGTCCGCGTCGAACCTGTCAACGACCACGAAAAGAGGGATCTTCGTCCTGCCCTCGACGTAGTTGCCGGTGACAGGAGGTCCGAACAGGACTGTCGAGACATGGTTGTCGCCAAGTATCTCACTGATATCGCGAGAAGCTTCCTCCGCTTTGGAAATAGGGTCCATCAATATCACCTCATGGTTGTCCAGACAGGTGAAGATTCCTACATCTGGACTACCAGGTTTATTACACACAGAGCAATGACATTCAGGTATATATTTATGTCTGAAACACGGACATTTGGCACTATTGAGGCCTGAATAATGGCCATAACATCACGTTGGGACCATACGGAGCTATATCTGGCCCTATACCTCTAGATAGGCAATCTTTATTTACAAGGAGGTGTTTCGCCACCTGTCCCAAGGGTTTCATGGCGGTCCTGGACCGTTCCCTTTGGACGTTAAATGGTTCTGATGGACTTCTTGTCCATATGAACCAATACATGAAAAAAACATAAATAAGGCATCTCTATTAGGGACCGAACCGAAACCCAATGCACGTGCACTGGAGGAAATGGAAATGGTTAGCGAGAAAAGCTTCAGAACGATACTTATCATGTCTGTGATATTCTGTATCGTCTTGAGTTGTTTGTTGGTCCTCCCCATGGGAGGAGCAGAGGAGAATGAGACGAAACTCCACGGTAGGGTAGTTGACACAAATGAGTCACCTGTTGCCGGCGCCACCGTGACCCTCCTCGACGTGCAAACGGGAGCCACCCAGACCTATACCACAAGTGGTAGCGGCAAGTACGAGTTCTTTGACGTTACTGGCTTTTTCAAGGTCATGGCCGAGGCTGATGGATACTACGATAATGGCATGGGAATGTCCACGGACGTCCTCAAGGTCGAGAAGGGAGAGATCGTTGCCGAGAAGCTTATTCTCGTCAAGGTCTTGACCAACGTCACCTACTCTGGTTGTGTCAAGGACGAGTTCGATGACCCAGTGGCAAACGCCACCGTGGCCTTCTACTCCACCACCAACAAGAAGGTGAGCGTCGTTGCCGAGACCGACATGTATGGTAACTACACCGCCAAGCTGTTCTGGGACAACTTCAAGGTCCTTGCCACAGCAGACGGATACGCATACACCACCATGGATGTCATCGTCAACGATAACAACCTTTCTTACAACATGCAGCTGATGGAGAAGACCGGTGTTGATTGGCTCATCTACGGTTTTGCCGAGGATGACCTCACCCTTGACTCCATCGATGACATCAACGTCCATCTGTATGATGTGACCAACGGCTGGTATGTCCCAATGTTCGGTGCAGACACCTACATCGAGGACAACTACTTCCAGTTCAAGGTATACCCATCCGTCTACGAGCTTGTCGTGGACGCCAAGGGATACCACACCTATGTTATGGATTCAATACAGATAATGAACACCATCAACGGCAAGAGCCGCGTTCTTGCAGTCGGTATGACAGCCGATGACCCAGAGGTCATCGACACCACCATCACCTTCTCCGACGATATGGCAACCATCACCGTCGAGGAGGACTGGACCCTCACCTCTGCCTCTGACTTCTACGGCCTCTCCGGCATCGGAAGCTTGAGGACACAGATCGATGAGGAGTTCGGTGGAGCAGCCGACGGTATGATCGACCTCACAGAAGAGGGCGAGTTCGAGGACTTCCTCGTGAGCCGCGGACCTTACTACCTCTATACTGATGGTTTCATCATGGTAAACGGCACCTACTACGAGCCAAAGATGGTCTCCGGCGACATCGACTTCGATGTCAGCATCACAGGCGTGATGGGAGTCGTCAACTCCACCGGTGCCATCTACGTGACCTCCACCATGTCCTACGAGGCTGTTGGTCAGGTCGACGCCCTTGAGTCCCTCGAGGTCAAGTTCGAGGCTGTCAGGGAGAACCAGAACATCAATGTGGTCTTCCCAGACAAGTATGAGGCGATCGATAACCTCCCAACAGACATCGCAAAGGTCAATCCAGCTGATGTCTCCCAGATAGAGATATTCAAGCCTGCGACCGTCCTTATCATGGATAAGGAGGCCCCAGAGGCGCTTATCAGAGTGTCCAACGCAGAGGACCTCACTCCTCACTCTACAGATCAGAAGACCTACGTCGTCGACATCAGGGAAGATATCACCCTGACCGCCGAGGATTCATACGACAACGTCGGCTCCATCGTGGACTACGACTGGAACCTTGCGAACGGCATGGTCAAGACCGGCGAGGAGATCACCTTCAACTATACCACTGGTGGTTCCTTCAACGTCACCCTGACCATCACAGACACCTCTGGTATGACGGATACCGACTGGGTCATCTTCATCACTGATAATGAGGACCCTGTCCCATCCTTCACCATCGAGAACGAGACCGGAGCCCTTGTCATCTCTGCCGAGCAGAACGAGATAGTGACCTTCAACGCCACTAACTCCACTGACAACTCCGAGATCGAGTCCTACACCTGGACCTTCTCCGACAACCAGGAGACACTGACCGGCAAGATCGTCCAGCACAAGTTCCTTGACCCCGGAACCTTCGACATCACCTGTGAGGTCACAGATGTCAATGGCCTGATGGCCAACATCACCAAGACCTTCACCGTCGAGGATACCGAGGCACCTCTGCCTGTCATCGTCCTCAACAATGAGACCGGCGGCATTGCAGAGAACCTCAACATCGAGGCTGGCGAGTATATCATCCTCAATGGTAACCAGTCATACGATGAGAGGATCATGAAGGAGGACTGGGACTACGACCTGTCCTATGCATGGAAGGTTGTATACAAGAACTCCACAGAGACCACCATCCTTGCCAAGACAACGTTCACAACCGAGGCTAAGTTCGACGACAGGACAGACCTGTTCGTCCTTCCTGGCAGGTATATTGTGACACTCTACGTCAAGGACAAGTCCGGCAACGAAGCGAACACGACCCTCGACGTTACCGTCGTCGGTCCTGACTTCAGGGTCCAGAGCGTTATCCTCGACCCTAACGAGAACGAGCTTCGTGAGGACGAGGTCACCAAGGTCTCCGTCAACATCACAAACTCCGGCACCCTCGACTACGAGCATAACATCACTGTTATCATCGTGTTCGACGGTGACGAGAAGGACAGTCAGATCATGGAGGGACCATGGAAGGCTGGCGATGCCAGGACCATCAATCTCTCCTTCACACCAAAGAACGATGGCAATGATCTCCTCCTTGAGGTCATCATCGACCAGAACAACGATGTGAAGGAAGAAGACGAGACCAACAACGGCGACGAGGTCGTCTGTAAGGTCGAGAAGAAGGAGTTCCGCTGGCAGGAGCTTCTGGTCATCGGTATCATCCTTGTGGTCGTTATTGCGGTCATCGTTGCCTGGAAGTGGAGGCAGGGAGACCTCGACGAGATCATCGATAAGTTCAGAGGCGGCGGCTTCTCACCTGGCAAGGGTAAGAAGGACGACGACTTTGAAGATGACGAAGATGATGACGAAGACTTCGATGATGAGGACGAGGACTGAACAGTCCGTAGGCCTCGAAATATTCCGAAATAAATCCGACCTGTCCTATGGACACAACGTGAAGTTGTGGGACAGGTCGACTTTCTTTCTTTTGCCTTTTATTTCGAGGCCGGAGGCTGTTCAGTCCTCGCCTAGGACGCTAGCCCTGCCTCCATGCACCATCTAGCATCTAGCTTTCATATTCAATACTAACTTCTGTGCGGATGATGGGCATGCGGATAGAAATCGTGAAGGCTCACACAACGTGAAACAAACAGAAGAAAGGTCGTTTGAAGCTTGCTTACAACTGGCGACGGTCGCTTCAAACGATTTTTTCCCACCAAGTTTGTTTCACGTTGTTTGTTCGCCTTCACGATTTACCACAAACTCTTAATAACCTCCCAGCAATCGTTGGAATGGTGGAAAAAGTGAAACGTCTCGCGCTTCTGGCCATCATCCTTGCTGGACTGTTCTTCGCAAGCTCCATTGCGGTTGCGATAAACATCGAACCCGCAGAGCGTCCCGAACAGCCCATAGTCGACCGCCCATCCTACGTGGACCCCTCCATGATAGACATGAGCCCTCCCGTGAAGTATGACGTGACCAAAAGGTTCCTTGGCAACAAGGAAGGCGTCCTGGACTCATACCTCATCGAAAAGCTCGACGAGTACGAGATGAACGACCAGCTAGAGGTCATCATCCAGTTCTGGGGAGAGGTCAAGGACGAAGACCTTAGGGCCCTCAACGAACTCGAGTTCGACGTTCCCAAGGTCTACGAGATCATCCCAGGCGTCAGGGCCATAGGGACCAAGGAGTCCATCCTGAAGCTTCAGGATTACCACAGGACCTTTTGGGTAGAATACAACGAGAGGCTCGTATACATGATGGACGGCACCACCACCGTCATCAACGCTACCAAGACCTGGAGCTCTATCTACATAGATAACCAGGGACAGGTGGAAAAGGACACCAATGGCTATGCAGGCATCGACGGCAAGGGCATTGTCGCCGTTGTCCTTGACTCTGGAATAGACGCGGGACATCCTGATTTCGATTACGGCGAGAAGGTCATCAAGAACCTCAAGTCCGACTCCGGCGACGGACCATGGTATGAGATGGAGAACGGAGACACCTCCTCAGGCCATGGAACGCACTGCGCTGGAACGGTTGCCGGAAATGGTGATGCTTCTGCAGGCGCAAAGGCAGGGGTCGCCCCTGCAGCGAACCTCATCGGCATGTCCACCGGCGAGGCCTTCTTCATCACTGGAGCCGTAGGCGCCCTTGAGTGGGTCTACCAGCATTCCAGACCTGACAATAACTTCCATGGACCTAACGCGTATCCTATCCGCGTCGTGTCCAACAGCTGGGGAGCAGGCGGCGGGGAGTATGATCCTTCAGACTCCATATCTGTAGCTTCTGAGAAGCTCGTATACGAGAACAACGTCCTCGTGGTCTTCGCAGCCGGAAACTCCGGTGGCGACGGCTCGGACATACAGTGCTCTAATTATGGCAACGTCCCAGCGAACATCTGTGTGGCTGCTCTCGAGCACGACGGCGGTGGTATCGCCTCGTTCTCCTCAAGAGGACAAGCAGACCTCAATGGTACGTGGCCCGATGTCGGTTCCCCTGGTGTTAAGATAATGTCCACTGCTGCGAGGAGAACGCTGATCTCGGCTATGTTGAAACAGTCGAACCCAACTGACTTCGATCCATATTACTTTGCGATCTCTGGAACCTCTATGGCCACACCACACATCTCTGGCATCTGTGCATTGATGTGGCAGGCCAACCCGTACATGAAGACATCCTATGTCCATGACGATTACAACAGCGATAAGGTCCCGGACTTCTACAACATGACCAACACCTATGTCCACGAGGCTGAGCTCATCCTTGAGGCGGCCGCAGAGTGGATCCCTCCTGCAGGAGAGAACGGCGTCCCCAACCCAGCCGAGATCCCGAACAACAACACCATCGGTTGGACCGGCAAGAACTATGACTTCGGGCAGGGCTACGGCAACGTCATGGTCGACCGCGCTGTTGGTATCGCCCTAGCGCTTAAGGAGCTGCGGACCGTGGACAAGGACCGTGATGGATATCCGGACTTCCCGAACGCCACTGTGAAGATGGCCTACCAGCACTATGAGAACGGCATGGTCTTTACAAATACCACCGAGGAGACCGACACATTGGTCGCATCCTGGGAGGGAGAGTGGACCCGGTTCACCAACGAGACGGTCCAGCCTTATCCTTACACGACCGAGCAGGCCAAGATGATGTATATCCCAGAGGAAGCCAAGACCCTCATACTGACGCTCGAATACTCCAGTGTGGAGCTTGCCTCCCCATCCCTGAACATGCTCAACCTCGTCGCTGACCTCAATGGAGATGGCAGCAATGATTGGGTCCAGGGTGGAGGAACGGACGATACGAAACGCACCGAGATCTCCTTGGACAGTGGTTCGTGGTCCTCGGCCAAGGGCAACTCAGTGGTCATCAATGTTGAAGGCATGGCCAAGAACTTCCCGATCATCCATTACTTCCAGGGCACCCAGTTCTACGAGGTGCGTGTGGATTATACGGTCACAGCCCAGCTCATCATGGAGTCCAGCAACGCATCGATAGAATACACGACCATGGACTACCATGCAGGCTACGCACAGTTCGAACCAGGCACACCGTCACCAGGTTACAATGGTGGAACGCTGGTGTTCAACACTTACGCTTACGACATGCGGCTTGTATACCCAACACCAGAGGAGGAGCCTGCACCGCCACCGGACAATGAGTTCCCATGGATCATTCTGATCATCCTGCTCATCATCGTGGTGCTTGCATTGGCTGCGATTGGATACGTGGTCTACAGGAAGCAGTTCGCGAAGAAGACAGATGGATAGAAAAAGATAGGCGGCCCAGTGGCAAGGGCCGCCGAGGGGCTTTGACCGAGCTCCATGAGACGTATCAGATCACTTGAAGGTCCTCTTTGTTAGCGATGGTCTTATCTCCGTCAATGATAGAGACATCGACGTAGTCACCTGGGTTGAGGTTCCCTATCAGACCAGATCCGACCGGGATAGAGAACGTGATCACATCACCCGTTCGTGTCTCATAGTTAGTTGTCTGGTCGAACGCTACTAATTGTATCTCATTCTTCTCAAGTGTGAATGTTGCGTCCGATCCATCAATGTTCAATCTTACTTCGATGGATCGCCAGTCGATCGGCTGACCACCGTCCTGTTCCACTGCAATGACAACGTCACCAGCAATAGTTGGGTCCGACAATGTGACCTTAGCATCATCGATGTTCAGTCGCCAGATCCTAGGCTCATCCTCTAGGTCGATGAACGTGTATGCCCACACAAACACCACACCAGCAAGCACCACCGTGATGGCCACCATCAGAATGACAGCTATCACTGGCGATACCGCTTTCTCGTTCTTCATTCCGTTCTTATACATGTGTTAAGTCCTCCTGGTGCGTTGAAAGCACCAGAAGAACCATCCACCTGCGGAGTATTTACACCGTGTTCGGACAGGTAGTGTACATGTAGTCTACTCGACCCTAAGGTCCATCTTCGAATAGACCTTGTTCAGACCCTCATAGATGTTCACATCGACGTAGTCGCCGCTGTTGAGGGTGAAACCGGGTGAGCCTGCGGACCCAGGCATGGTGCATACAATGATGTCACCGGGGCTGGACTCATGGTTATCCACAGAGATAGGGCTTGCAGTGATCGATGATACCACAAGGGTCTGCTCCACATCTGAACCTCTTGGCTGGATCTTCACGATCATGGTGTTCCAGTCGATAACATCCCCACCCTGGTGCTCGATGAATATGACATCATCTCCACCATCGAACGTATCGCCTGTTGCTGAAGCGGTCGCATCACCAGCTTGTACCTGGATTATCTTACTACCGGATGATTCCTCTACATTTGATAAGAAGAAGCACCCACTTGTCAAGACCATGGCAACTACGGTCGCCATGAGCATTCCCAAAAGCATGATTTTCACTATACTGTCATCTCTCATCTTACCCCTCCCGAGGGTAGATGAACATTGGATGTGAGGTATAAGAAGATTTTGACGTGAGCGTGTACATGGAACGCTCTCAAGGAAAAAAGGGAAAATAAACCAGCAACTTTTCTTCGTCAGTGGTAATGGATCGAAAAGTTCTGGACGCAGCAGCAAGCTGCAATGCAGCTCACTGCGCGCTTGGATGTTAATTATCAAGCACATCAACATAAACATCCAAGCCCTACCGCACCCTACCGTCAATTACTGAATGGGTGCTTGCGTCTTGAACATAGCGTTCGCTCATGTTCGGATGCTATGTTCAAGAAAAGAAGAAAGAGGCGGCCCCGAAGGACCGCCATGAATTGAAGACCTTAGTTGACCTTCAGATCGGTCTTGGTAGCGACTTCCTCACCATTCTCGAGAATGGTAACGTCAATGTAGTCGCCGCCAGCGAGAGTTCCGTCGAGAGTTGATCCTGTTGGGATATCGAACGTGATGATGTCACCAGGTTCGGTCTCGTAGTTGGTAGCTGCGGAGTATGCAGCACCCTGGATCTCGTCTGCGCCAAGATCGTAAGTAATATCGGAGTTTCGAAGCTTTACCTTGACCTCGACATTCCTCCAATCTATCGGATCTCCACCGTTCTGCTCAATGGCCAATACCACATCACCCTCAACGGTTGGGGATGACAGGGCAGCAGAAGCGTCCTTGATCTCCACCTGCCAGATATCTGTGGTGGAGGTGTCCTGGTTCGCGAAGGTCATTGCCCACACGAAAACCACACCAGCCAAGACGACGGTGATAGCGACCATCAAAATGACCGCAATAACCGGCGAAACGGCATCGTCGTTCTTCTTATACTGTCTCATGTTAAGTCCTCCAGCACGGGAATTCTCCCACGCCTTATATCTAAGTTAAATCCCAGACATATTTAAGTGTTTCTTTCTAATCTTTGTGTCCAGCCGCAAGTAGTATATAAAGGGCAGATGCAGTAAAAATGCGGATTTAGAAAATGGGGCCATATCAAGCTGGAACTTGCCATTTCCGGGGTCGAAAGATCCTCAAGGCGGTCTCAAGGAGAAACAGAGTACCTAGGATAGAAAACTATTAATGTTTCAACTCGAATGACAACTTTGGAGGCGGAAAAACTATGGCGGAATTAATTTTCCCACCATGTCCCAGGTGCAACGAAGGCACCTTGCTCCCTTTCTCAAGGGGCCAGGATATCTTCGAGCTCTGGAAGTGCTCGAACTGTGAGCACGTGATCAACAAGCGGTGAGAGACTCATCAAAGCAGGGGGGTAAGACGGACCCGACCACGTTGGCTAGCTTGTCCGATGTACCTTATCATTCCTTGTCAGCTGTGCACTTAGTATATACTCTGTACAATGTCGATATATATTTATAGAGTGTATCGATTCCGTGTCGAAAAAGGTGGTACCTATGTCCCTGACAGATGAACTGAACGAGCTCAAGAACACTGAGATAGCACTCATCATGAACGATGGCCAGGCCTATCGCGGAACCCTTACCAAGTTCGATAAGGATACAATTGTGCTCGAAAACGTCTACGAGACCTCGAACGAGGAGATCGATTGGGTCGAGTCCGAAGCCCGCAAGGGTGGACCGGCAACCATCAGGGGATACGTGCCATGGAGGAGGGTCACCCTCCCCAAGCTCATCGCAAGGTCCGAGATGGTCCTGCGAATTTGGCCCTGGTCCGTTGGCAAGGTCGACAAGAAAAAGGCCAATGCCAAAAAGGGCAAGAAGTCGAAGAAGTGAAACCCATAGGCGGGGGTAGATTTGGAAGAGGTCCTCAAAGCGCTCTATGAAAAGAGGATCACCCCTGAGAAGGCTATGGAGCTTCTCGGTCATGCACACGTTCAGATCGACGACTGTGCAGACATGGATATCTTCAGAGAGAAACGTACAGGCATTCCTGAGGTCGTCCTCTGTGAAGGTAAAGAGCTTGAGCATATCGTCAGAATCGTCAATGAGACTGTCCCACTGATCCATCGGCTCATCCTTTCAAGACTTCCTGTAGAGCGAGAAGAAGAGCTTCGCGCTCAGACCAAAAAGGACGAATGGACCTGGGAGTACAGCCCAGGGGGCAAGGCTCTGGTCATCAAGGATGCAGAGTGGGAAGAACCAACAAAGAAGAAACCCCTTGTAGCGGTCATCACTGCAGGCACCTCCGACATCCCAGTTGCAAAGGAGGCCGAGGTCATGCTCCAGCAGATGGGATGCGATGTATTCAGTGCATACGATGTTGGCGCGGCAGGACTTCAGAGATTAGAGCCTGTGATAAAGAAGCTGAACTCCATGGATGCTGCAGCTGCCATAGTAGCGGCCGGTAGGGAAGGGACCTTGCCAGTGCTCGTCAGCAGCCTTATCTCTATCCCGGTCATCGGCCTTCCGGTCTCGGTGGGCTATGGAAGAGGTGGTGGGGGAGAAGCAGCTCTCACGACCATGCTCCAGTCCTGCTCACCACTTCTGGTGGTGAACATCGATGCAGGCATCATCGCCGGGGCATGTGCAGGCCAGATAGCGAACAACACGGTCAAGACGACCAACACAGACCAATGAACAGGTGGTAACATGGTAGAGGCGGACCAAGACATACAGAGCATATCCAAAGAGGAAAGGGCAGAGCTTCAGAATGCAGAGAAGAAGCTCACCATGCTCATCGAGAAAAGGAACTCGATAAACGACCAGGCCAATCTCTTCAGGAACGAGAGGGATGCTCTGAACCAGGAGAAGAAGAACATCTACGATCAGATGGATGTCATCAAGAAGGAGAGGGAAGAGGTCCGTGCAAAGCTCGAAGGCCATAAGACCTTGAGGGATGCATACCAAAAACGGGCCAAGGCGCTTATCGAGTCCAAGAAGAAGAAGCGGGGAGAGGTCAACAACGACATCGGCGGGGACATCGAGGTCCTTAACACCGAGATCAAGCGGATGGAGCGGGAGTACGAGACAAAGCCCATGGAGATAACCAAGGAGAAGGAGTTCCTTGACAAGATAAAGGCCAAGAAGGCCGAGTTCGAAAGGCTCAAGGCAGAACTCCCTGAACAGATCCAGCTCACCGACGAGATAAAGTCCGTGGACGAACGCATCGATGAGCTCTTCAAACTTGCAGACAAGGAACACAAGGAATTCGTCAACAT
>JANQNL010000046.1 GCA_028279585.1 Thermoplasmatota archaeon | reverse complement strand
CTTCTTATCAGACCAGATCTTCCCCGGCTCACCATACCCCTTCACCCCCTCTACCCCCTCGGTCCCAGGAGCATCCACGGCCTTTTCCGAGAGCGTCATCAGCCTAAGGTCCAAAAGCATCTGGATGAACTGCCACACCCGCTTGAACACCGGCTCGATATCCTCCTGGTACTTGGCATCCATCTCTGTACAAACATCAGCAAGGTTGTGCTGCCCATCGCAGAGCAACCAAATGTCCGTACCCACCTCGTCAAGCGGTCTGCGGATCACATCCGGCCCTCCAATAACGGCCTGTATGCGCTTCTCCACCGGTGATAGGTTCTTCTTGTACACCAGGACGGCCTTGCCCTTTTCCATCCTCCACTTGACAGGTGCCCTGACAGGGTAGACAGAGAGGAATCGCTTGGTCTTAGGGTCCAGGTCGTCGATGTATGTAGGCATGGTCCACCTTCAGATGTAAACCCAGATAAGGATTATGAACATTATCACAGAGACAGCGGTTATCCCCACCACTATCCGCGTCGCTAACTTCTTTTGGAAATTATACTTCAACCAGAACGATGCCGGACCGCCAAGCACGGCTATGACCAAAAAGACCAATGCCGCGATGAAGCGTGGCTCGGACTCCAATGACAGGCCCCCTGCCTATCCGATGTACTGGAGGTCGTCTGACGGTGGGTCCTGGAGGGACTGCTCCATCTCCTTTATCTGGGACGTGAGCTTCTCCACCTGCTCAGCCTTGGACTCGAGCTCTGCGAAGTCGATCTTGACACCAAGGATGTTGGTCAGGACCGTGAGGACCGCCTGGGCGGACTTGGGATCCACGAAGTATCCCGATGTCTCACCCATGAGACAGACACCCTCGATACCCACAAGCCTTCCAAGACCAAGGAGAAGTCCAGAAGCTCCAACTATTCCAGAGCCTGGCTCGCCCTTTTTGAAGGAAACTCCAGCCTCCTTCATCTCTTCGACGAGCTCCGATGTGGTCGTTGCGCCCATGACCTTGGGCTCCTTGACCATCTTGCCAAGACCATACCCGCCGAGGGTATAGATCCTGGTAACTCCGACGGAAAGACACCATGCGATCACAGTGTCCGTAAGATTGTACTGGCCCTCTGGAGTGAGGCCCTGGTAGTCACCGACCAGGAACACGATGTCCGGGGACTTGCCCTTCCCCTTGACGTAGAACATCTCGTTATTGACGAGCTTGATGGTCCCGTCGTCGTTGACAAGGACCTGTGGTGGGAAGTGTTTGGAGAATATGTCTGCGAACTTCTGGGCCTTCAGCTCGTCGATGAGATGCTCTGCAGCAAGCTTTCCAACATTGCCGACACCTGGCAATCCTTCGATGAGGATCGGTGAGTTCAGCTCTGGTTCTTCCACGAACGTAACGATGACGTCATCCATAGCGTTGTCCTCCTGTTACTGGTCCTGTTTTGCGGCCTGCTTCATCTTGCGCCTGTACTCCCCGAACCTATCCTGTGGGGAATATCTGGCAGGGGCAGGATTGATGGTCTCCTCCCCGCAACTGGGGCATTTGGGTTTCAAGGTGTAGACCCTGCATCTTCTGCAGACCTTCATCTTCCCTTGCAGGGATATCACCTACTCCTTACGGGTGAACTTGCCCGACCCACCATGCTCCTCGATGAAGGCTACGCATTCATCAGCAGCGGCCTTTAGCTTCTCCTCGGCAAGCTTGTAATTGGGTGCCACCACGGTCATCCTGTACCTTGGGGCTCCCACATAATGAACTGATATCTTGACCTCTCCCTCGTCGACCTCGACCTTGGAAAGGGCCTCTGAGATATGGACAACACCGTCTGCCAGTGGGCAGGAGAGGTCCACGTGACCAGTTATGGAAACGAACGGTGGAACGATGTTCTCGTTGGCAACCTCGATGAAAGCAGCGTTCCATTCTCCCTTCATCTTGTTGTCCTCGAGGACCTGGGCGCTGATGGTGCACTCTTCCATGGCACCATACATCGTTCCGAAGGTCTCGATGAGGTTGTAACCGAACTGTTCGTATGCGTCGTCCACAGGCATCTTCAGCCTGTCCGCGACGATCTCGAAAAGCCTTGTGGCCTTCTGTTCGTTCTTCCACTGCTGGATCTTTTCACGGCGCTGGTGGTCATTGACCTGTTTGAGCGACAGGTCCACATGACCTTTTGCAGGATTGACGTTAAGGACCTTGCAGACGACCTTCTGTCCCTCGCGGATGAAGTCTCGGATGTACTTCACCCAGCCAGAGGACACCTCGGAGATATGGATGAACCCTTCTTTTCCCTCGTACTCATCCAGTTTGACGAAGGCTCCGAAGTTCTTGGCGTCCTTTACGGTCCCTATCACCAGTTCCCCTTCTTCGGGGAAATCCTGCACCTTAACCATCCTGGTCCAACACTCCGATTACTTGTCCCTTGATGCTGGCCTTTCCGCTTCCAGGCATTGCCAGGGTCGCACCGCAAATGTTGCACTTGACCTCTGATGCTGCCTTTGAAAAGACTGGCTGTTCGTTCTCACAATCGTTGCACTTGACCTTGAGAAAGGCGCTTGTGGTATCATAGTTCTCTTCCATGTTGTTCCCTCTTCGAGATCAGACAAGATCGAACTTTTTGGCCCTGAAGCAAGTTGCAGAGTGGGCCTTCTTGCACTTTTTACATCTGTAACGCAGGTAGACCCTACGGGTGGGCTTCTCCCTACCCTCTGGCTTAGGTCTTGGGAAACCCCTGTAACCTGCGGTAACCTTCCTGAACCGTCTCTGTCCCCACTTGAGCTCGGAGGCCTTCTTCTTCTTGACCCTCTCGACCTCATGGTCGCTGTGGACCTTGCATTTTGGACAGTATCTTTTTATCACGCGAGGCATTTTCATGTTCATCCCTCTTATATATACTGGATGATGGGAGTAGCCCCTATTACAGAAGGTATATATGTACTTATAGGTCCAGGGAGAGGGGCCAGGAGTTTGTTGGGGGACCCACCCCA
>JANQNL010000192.1 GCA_028279585.1 Thermoplasmatota archaeon | reverse complement strand
CATCAATGATGCTGACAATCTCCAGCGGGTGAAGGAGCAGGCTGCAGCTGTCCGCAAGGCACAGCTCCCCCTCATCGTGGAGCATAGGGCAGACCTCTGCCTGCTCGTTGGAGCCCTTGGACTCCAGATCGATGGAGAGGACATTCCTATCGAGGATGCCAGGGGCCTCATCGGACCAGGACGGATCCTAGGTTTTCGTGCAAAGGACCCAGACGAGGTCAAGATGGCCCAGGAGAAGGGTGTGGACTACATCGCCCTGGACGCAGCTGGGACCGAGGAGTTCGATTGGGATGGTGAAGCGCTCATGGGTGTGCTCGAGTCCTGCAAGTTACCTCTGTCTCCGTTCATGTATAATGACATGCGGGACACCGATGATCTGGTTGAGATAGGTGTGAAGAAGTTCATCGTTCCAGAGGACTATTCCCCAGACTACGATATCAAAGGACTTGCTGACAAGCTATAAAAAAAGGAAGTGTGGGCCACCGAATCGATGGCCCACAGTTTTTGACGATCATTCTTCTCCTCCTTGAGGGAAACCTCCCGAAAGGTCCGGAGGATCGTCTGATCCGAGAGGATCTTAGTCTTCGTCTTCCTCGACGTCCTCCTCCTCTTCGGGGTCCTCGTCTTCGATGTCCTCATCCTCTTCAGGTTCCTCCTCCTCTTCAGGTTCCTCATCGTCGATGTCCTCTTCTTCCTCCTCGTCCTCTTCATCATCGAGATGTTCGTCTTCCTCCTCTTCTTCCTCGTCGTCGAGGTCTTCTTCCTCCTCGTCCTCGTAGTCTTCCTCATCTTCGAGGTCTTCTTCCTGAAGATCACTATCTGAAGGATCCGAAGAATCGTCAGATTCGAATGGATCGTCGAGCTCCTCGTCGGGTTCTTCATCCTCGTCCTCTTCTTCCTCGTCGTCTTCGTCTTCATCCCCATCAACGACCAGAGCTTCCTCATCTTTCTGCTTCTGCATGTAGAAGAACACACCAGCTGCAGCAGCTATTACAATGAGAACGATGACGACGACGATGATGATGATCATCGTAGTATCCTCGTACCACTCCTTATCCTCTGTATCCGTTCCATTACCGTCCCCACCATCTCCACCGTCTCCACCATCACCGCCATCTCCACCATCGGTGGAACCGTTCTCCTTCTCGGGTGCCAAAGCAGCAAAGACAGTAAAGTGGGTTACGTTGGCCCATACCTTGTTGTTGGCAACATCCACTCCGGAGCTGACGGTCTCGGTCCACGCGGTCCCATAGAACCACATGCGAGCACCAGACTCATTGACCTGATAGGTCACATCTGAGTCAGGATACTCGATGGTGAAGTTGGTCCACTGGAGTGTGCCACTGAAGGTCAGGGTCAGGAAATCACCAAGCTGGTAATATCCATCAGGTATCGGACCAACGGATGTTGGTTCAGAGGTCTCCGTCACAACGGTCAGGGTTCCATTGCCTGCGATCTCGAGGGTTACAGTGGTTCCGGTAACAGCGTCCACCTTCTCGAAGGTCGCAACCTTGTTTGGTGTTACGTTCACGGTCTCTGGTGGGGTCTGCCCCTCCTCGAGGACCATTATGGTCTGGACAAGGGTTCCAACAGCTCCTGAGTCATCCGTAACAGTCAATGTGACGGTCTTATCTCCAGATGTTGTGAACGCAAGGACCGGGTCTTCCTCAGTGGAGTTCGTTCCATCACCGAAGTCCCAAGCCCAGGACGCAACACTACCATCAGCATCCGATGATGCGTCAGTGAAGGTGATGTTATCCCCCACATACGGGACGACAGGATTCCATGAGAACGCTGCTGTTGGTGCTGCATTCACCACCGTCAAGACCTTGGTCAGGGTCCACTGTCTGGTTCCTCCATCTGATAATGTCAAGGTCACATTGTAGTCACCCTTTGCTGTATAGGTGTGGGTAGGTGCAGCATCAGTCGAAGTGGTACTATCACCGAAGTCCCAAGACCTTGTAATGGTGGTCCCGTTCGGAACTACCGTCATATCGGTGAAATGGACAACGGTCAGGACCGTAATATCCGAAGATGGAACGATGGTGAAGTTCACCTCAAGCTCCAGGACCTCCTGGACCTCGGATACCTCCACCTGGACCGTTGATGTGAAGACCTGCTGGTTAGCTCCAGTGACCTTGTGTGTTACGTTGTAGGTCCCAAGCTCGGTGTAGGCGTGGACAGGGTCCATGACGACGGTCTGGACACCATCACCGAAGTCCCAGTAGTAGGCGAGCTTGCCCATGGATATCGGTGTGGAGACCGAGGTATCGTTGAACTGGAACATCCCTGGTGTAGTCATTGCCGCATATGTCTGGTTCACTGTAACGGTCCCTTCAGGGTTCGTCACATTCACAATGAGCGACTGTGATGCTACAGCACCGAACACGTCAGTGACCTCCGCAAGAAGCTCATATTGCCCGCTAGTGACCCACCATGTGTCCCACTCAACGGTCCATGTCCCATCGGATGCTGCAGACCTGCTGGTGTCTATCTCTGTCCATTCACCACCGGCTCTGGTCGAGCTCTTGTAGTAGAACACGACCTTCTCCGCATAGGCAGCATTGCTTGTAGTAGCCTTGAGTGACACGATGTCTACAAGGGAAGCATCGACTGATGGAAGGCTCCATGCAGGGGCCTGTAGGTCAGAGATTACCATGGACATGGTCTGGATGTTGTTGGTCTTGTTATTATCGTCATCCTCATCGACGAACAGCGTCAGATCATAATCCCCTTCTATAGACGGTGTCCATACGAGGGAAGCGTTCTGGACCTGACCGATATTGAGGGAGGCATGGTTGCCCCATACTTCCTCCGTCACAATGGGGTCAGCTGAAGTGATCCGGATATGGTCGATGGCAACTCCGTCATCCTCTCCCTCGCCATCGGAAGTGAAGATGAATTTTACGAGGGTCTTGGTCGTAGCAACATCCTCCAATGAGACCTTGGCCTTCTGCCAAAGTCCATCACTATCATCGTCTTCAAACCATAGCGGCATCATGGTCCAGTTGGCCCCATTATCTCCGCTGGCATACAGCTCGCATCTATCTCCAGTTTCGTCGATAGTGGAGTATTCCCAGAATGTCAAGGTCGGATTCACGGTCTCGGAAAGATCGATCACAGGTGAGGTGAGAGCATCGTTCTCATCTGATAGATAAGATGATGTACCTACGAGATTGAAGCTCGTCCCTCCTCCAAGTGCAATGTCCCCGTCACGTTCCCAGGTGGAGCCTTGTCCGTCGCTTGTGACAGTCCATCCCATGTCTGTGGAGAAATCATCTTCAAAGACAACATGGGGTGTGTTGTAGGTCGCGCGGAGGCCAACGGTCATATCGGTGTAGTCCACAGCGCCGAGGTTGGCGATCTCGAGGTCCACGTTCTGTGCCCCCGTTGCATACTCCTCACCATCCTGTATACCATGAACGTCCTGTAAAGCGACATCGCCCAGAGGTAGGTTTGCAACGATGGTGATATTATCAAGGTGCCAACCCTTGGTCCCGGAGTTCCACGTGAAGGCTTTGAATATGATCTGGATGTCCTCAGCTGCATATTCTGTGATATCCAAGGAAACATTGTACCACTTGTTGTGATAGAAACTATTATAGTTCTCCCAGATCGTGTACCAAGTACCACTGGAGTTGATGTAGATATAAGAGTTGAACGCGCCGTAAATGAAATGCTCGAACTTGAGGTTCAGCTTATCATATCCCGTAACGTTCAGCGGCTTTGATATTAAATACATCTGCTCCTGAACTGGCATGTCACCACTGATGTTCGTTGCCCATATGTTCGGGCCATCTCCATCATATGATGGGCCCTGGATATATCCCCGAGTTCCCCACTGCCACATGCCTGTAGAATTGTCCCAGTTGATCGGGATGTCCACTGGGGTCTCGAGGTCATCGAAGAATACCTCATCCTCGTTCTCCTGGTTCACAAGTATAGAGAGGTTGAGCAGGTCTTGGTTACTAGCATCGATATTTGGTAGTGTTGAAAAAGTATCGATTGTCAGGTTCTCTATATGACCTATTGTAGCATTTTCTGGTATGGTCACCGATATCCTGAACTTGCGGGTTCCGTTGAAGTTATGTATTGGATATATCGACTCATCTGCCCAGTCACAATGAATCGGCGCTCCATCTTCGTTGAACAAATGAACTGTCCATCCATGTTCGGTGAAACAGGATATGTTAATCCGTTCTATGGTCTTGGTCATGGTCAAACTGGTATTCAGAGTCTCATTATCTTTGGCAGCGATCCAAACTACCAACGTCACCTCTGACACTCCCATTTTAGAATTCATGATCTCAATATCCACCGAAATACTGGATCCTGGGGATCCGGCAATCTGTTTGATTGGTTCAGTTCTTGCAGAGCCAGAGGAACCAAATGATGGCACATTCACCATAGGTGAGTATGTACTTACAATATCCTGGGCGGCAGGTCCCTCTGCCCATGGATACACTGACCTATAATCGCCAGGCTGAATTGGGCTTGATGGCACTGAGGAATGGGCGTATGTCCATCCTGGGGTTGGACTGTATCCGCCAAAATTGTATTCATGGGCCACATCATCTGTGTTATGGACATAATAATCCATATAAACAGACGTCTCGGTCCCCGTATTATACGGAGGTGATTCTTCACATGGTGGATACTTCTCATACTCTGGATCAGGAATGACTATCTTTGGTTTAGGATTCCTGCAATATTCATACTCCTTGGTCTCACTATACTTCCATGTTGCGATGGTCCACGTCTTTTCCCAATCCACGAACGTCAGAGATGGTTTAATGATCTTGAAAACGGCCCCGACGGTTACTGCCAGTTCGATGATCGCTCCAATAGTAACCCTTCCATGATGTGCCCCGAGTGGGATATCCTTGATAAGAAGATCACCAGCTGTGATCTTCAACTCCAGCTTGGCAAACAAGGACAGGTGGAATATCTTTTTGATCTTTATTCCGACATTGATGCCAACCTTGATTACAAGTTCACCTCCAACCGTGACCCCCCCACAGCTTTTTTGTGCTTTGATGAATCCGCTGATCTCGATGGTGAACTGAGCGATAGGGAATCCCGGTACCGGTATCGAGAAGTCAGCTTCGCCTTCTAGTAAGAAGCTCCAACCCATCGCTCCAACAGACAATGTTGCCGTTAGATAACTTCCAAGGCTGAAGTTTATTGTCATGATCTTGTTCTTTATGAGATTGGTGAGCCAATCACGCATGGCGATCACCTTCTTCGCAAGCCATCCGACGATCTTGACAACACCATTTGCGAACCGTTTGATACATCCTTTGACCTTTCTAGCAAGCCAAGATGCTCCCTTTTTAAGCCATTTCCATGTATTGGAGAACCAATCACCCAACCCTCGGCTAGAGAATCCATCTTCGAGCCATATCTCGAATGCAACGGTTTCTTCTGCAGTAAGCCCACCAGCCGTGATGATTATAAGATCGAGGGAGCTATTGAACACTTTCTGAGAAGGATCGGTATCATTTGCATGATAAGTGCCATGGAGGTCCGAGAAGTCCAGGTCATCAGTACCTGCACCGAAGACGATTCGAAGGGTACCGAATGAAGGTAGAGTGACAGAATTGATCGTTGCAGCTACTTCTCCATTCTTGTTATAAATGGCCCATCCGTCTAGGTTTATTTCAGTGCCGTAGTTCATGATCTCTAACCATTCATCTCCAGCATCGGCCCAAAGGTCTGCATCCCATATTCCGATGCTGTAATAGTTGGGCGATCCAAGGCTCTGACCATTTGCAAAAGCTCCTCCCGTACCAGACCAGTCTGCAGCGGCGTTGGTGTCTGTACCGAATTGGTCTCTTCCAAGACTCTCTCCTTCGGTTGTGGTCGATGTAGCGAAGGTTCCATCGGTCCAGATGCCTTCATCAACCGCATCAGAGTAGATGTCCCCTGTGGTGTAAGATCCCCAGGCAACGAAATCGACGATACCCGAATTGGAATAGAGGCCAACACCTCCTCCAGCTTCTTCTAATACTTCCGACGTCACTTTAAAGTGATATTGGGCAAGATTGTCACCCATGTCTAGATCGAAATGAAGCCATTCCTCACCATCATGATATTTTTCTACGGTATCATTGTAGAACCTGATGATCATGAATCCATTCGCTACGATATCCATGTCTGGTAATGAGTATGAGGCTCCACCGTCTATTTTCACAGTCCAGTCTTTCATACTGACAGTCGCATCCGTTGGGTTATATAATTCGATCGTCTCATTTCCAAGATCCTCCCCTTCAGGATCGGCCACAAGTTCATTTATGATTAATTTTGCAACATCCCAGTGATCTGCTGTTGCGATGCCAGGGAAAATCTCATTTCGACCAATAGCACACCCCTCATGGAATGTATCGGATATGATGTGGTCTCCACTGGTCCAAAGGTTACCATTCGATGCATACGTTCCTGCAACTCCCCCATTGTACTCGGTATTCGATGAAAGTTTCCAAGAGACAAAATCCTGGATCGAATCCGATGATGGAGAATCGTCAAACAATGCGACTGTATCCCCTGCGTTTTCAAAAAACTCTATCGGCATTTGTGTATAATAATGTCCGACAAGATCGTCTACGAAATCATCATCGTTCCTACCAATGCCAAAATGTATGTATAATGTCATATCGGCCTCTAGATCCCAAGATGGCAATAGAACATCTGCTTCTCCATCAGAGTCCGAGACTGTCCATCCAGTTAGGTCCTGGGTATTGGAGCCATTATTGTAGAGCATGATCCATTCATTTCCAGCGTCATCTCCGTTTGGGTCGAACATGACCTCTGAAATGATCATTTGCGGTCCATCATCTCGAGGAAGTATCGCCCTGGGGGCTGTTGGTGTATATACTTCCTGCACTTGGGATCTCATATAACCAGGAACTGCAGTCACCGGCACCGTTGTAAGAAGCAGCGCGAACACTGCTACAACGATTGTGATAGTCTTCCAGTTCATGAGATCATCCTTTATCTTAAAAGAGCTTGAAGAACGTGACATGACATCACCACCTCATTGGTGTGGGCGAACGAAGCATTGGTATTTAACAACTATCAGAAATGATTAAAACATACATGATCAAGGATCTTCTTTGGCAAAGTTCAGAAATATGGTTGCTAACAATTTCCATCTATATGACGTTCATTTGGGCGTAATTTTTATTAACATCTAATAATTCCTAACTTGCGTGCCAAAAAAGGGAGTGAGGAAAAAGGACCAACCCGAGGTCCAAGAATCTGACTGCGACATCCCCAACCAGTGCGAGCGTCAGGTTCCCCTCTGGATCGTCATCGTGGATAACATCCCTACACTCTCGCTTTTCATCCTGGGGACCATCCTTGGGATCATGGTCTGGTGGCCTGTCGGGATACTGTTTGCGATCTACTGTCCATTCTCCATCGTCTACTTCTGGGCTCGGATCTGTACCTACTGTCATCACTTCGACACAAGGGCGTGTCCCTGTGGCTATGGTGTGCTTGCTCCCAGGTTCTTCAAGTTCAAGGGAGCCAAGAACTTCAAGACGGTTTTCAAGTACAACATCTTCATCATGTTCCCAGTGTTCCTGTTCCCCCCGCTCTTTGGAGCCTTCGTGGTCGTCAGGGATTGGCTCGAGGGGGATGGGCTCAATGTTCCAGCGTTCGTTCTACTGGTCGCTGTGTCCGTGATAGGTTTCGTGATCATCCCAGCTATATCGAAGTTCGTGGGATGCAGGGGTTGTGAGATCAAGGATAAGTGTCCTTGGATGACTTAGGCATAGAACCCTTCGTCCCCATTCCCCACTGTCTCCTCGCACTCCTTCTGTGCCCTCACCTTGTCAACAGCCCCCAGCATATCCTCCATGGTGACCTTGATCTTCTTCGCATCGGTCTTGGTCAGGTCCTTGATGGACTTGCCCTCCTTTTTCAAAAAGAGCTTGAGCGCATTGATGCCAGCCATGTTGCAGATCTCTTTGATGTCAGCACCGGACATCTCCTCCGAAAGCTCTGCAAGCCTTGGGAACGAGACCCCTTTGGCCAGTTTCATCCTGGTGGTGTGGATCTTGAAGATCTTCTTCCGGGTCTCCTTTGAAGGCAGACCGACCTCGACAACACGCCCGATCCTTCCCCCACGTAAAAGAGCTGGGTCTACAGCTTCCTTCCTGTTGGTGGCGCAGATGATGACCACACCTTTGAGCTCCTCCATACCATCGAGCTCTGCAAGGAACTGGTTGATGCCACGAACGGTATATTCGTCAGTCTTCCCCCTGGTCGGGGTTATGGAATCGATCTCGTCGATGAATATGAGGCACGGAGCCTTCATCCTGGCCTTCTCAAAGAGCCTGTGGATGTTCTTCTGCTCCTCGCCATACCACTTGGATGTGAGGTCGGAACCTCGGATGTAGATGAAGTTGGACTGTGTCTCGGATGCAATGACCTTGGCGAACAGGGTCTTACCAGTTCCAGGTGGACCCTCAAGCAGGATACCCTTCTCTTGTGAGATGCCCAGGCCGTCCAGTGCCTCGGGGTTCTCCAGATAGAGCATGATGTCTTCGATGTCCTCGAACACGGACTCCATCCCTGCGATGTCCTCCCGGGTGTAACCCTCTATCTGTATGGGTTCTCCAGAGAACGAGGTGATCTTGCTGTCTCCTCCACCGCCCAGGTCCTCGAGCATCTTCTTCATGTCGTCGATGAGGTCCTCATCACCGGATATCTCGATGATGACACCTTCTCCCCAGCCGGAGTCCATGCGCATGAACATGGTCCTGCCCTCGGAGTTGACGACCTCCACGATACCTTCTCGGAGGATGAGCTTGCCCTTGTCCAGGGTAAACTCCACGTCATCGTTTTCGGTGTTGAACTTGATCTCGTAGCCGGACAGTCTGGACTTCAGGGACTCCAGGTCGATCTTCTCCGGGAGCTCCCCGTGGATCTTGACCATGTCCTTGATCTTGTCCTCCAGGTCTGCAAGGAACATCTTGAAGTAGTCCTTGGAATCATGTGGACCCACAAGCTTGAGGGTTTGTGAATCGTAGCTTCCCTCCACTTTGAGCCTGAAGTTACCGGTCTTCTCCTTGCCATCATCATTCACATAGTCCAGATGGGCAAGGATCTCTCCCTCTCCCGGTAGGACGCTATTATCGTCCAGGATGACCGGCATGATATTGTCCTCGTCGTGGGAGACCCATGAACCCGCATCGATAGAGACGATACGTTCTGGGTCGATGATGGCCAGGATGTGCTTGAAGACGTCCATCCGCTGATACTTTCTCATGGTGGAGATCATGGGGACCTTGCCGAGGGTGATGGTCCTTTTTGTGAACACCTTCTTCTCCACAAAGGAACGAGCGTCCTCTGGGAAGATGGCATCCACAGTGAGCTTGCCACCATAGTCACGGATGAAGACGAATACGAAGTATCCTTCCTTCTCCTCCTTTCCGACCTTGTAGGGGATGTAGGCCGCCAAGGTCCCTTCCTTTGGGATGAACTCTCCAGACGGGTCCGTGTGGTAGTCGTACTTCTCATCCAGTACCTCAACGCCTTTCATCTTCTTCACATGGTCCACCATGGTGGTCAGGTCAGAGCCTCCAAGGTCTGCTGTGAGCTTGGTGGTGTGACAGAGAGCATAGATGTCGTAGGGTCTCTGTCTGTAGAGCACATCCCCAAGCAGACGGGTCAGGATGGCCTCGTCCACCTTGGGATTGTTGCTTTTGACCCTCTCGAAGCTCTCCATGTAGCGGTCAATGATGTCTGTGACCATCTTGTTGACGAACTCGTCTCCCTTGGTCATATGGTTCCCCCGCTCAAAGCTAACATCGTCAATAGATATAATCCCACCGAGTACAATCCCAAAAACCATAACTACCCCCACCCCAATCATCGTATGATGGCGAAGTCGAGAAAGGGTGGGAAGAGGAAGAGAGGTTCCTCCAGACCAAAGAAGCTGTCCAAGGAGGTCCAGCCTTCCAAGGTCAGCTATGACCCAGCCCCATCCGATGCGAAGGACCGGTTCGTCCCTTCCATGCAGTACGACCAGGAGGAAGAGGCCGAGATACATGACGAGGTGGACATGCCTTCCAAAGCGTGGGAGCGGTCATACTTCATTGGTATACTGACCCTACTAGCGCTTTCCCCCACAGGTCCTGGCCTTGTTGCTTTGATATACATCCTGATAACAGATGCGGGGTCACTTTCAGCTTCTGTCTGTACTACAACTGGGATATTGTTCCCCATCCTGTTCTTCGTCTGCACACTTGCCTTCACAGTTCCATTGTGGTACTTCTCCAATAAGTTCTTCCAAAAAGGTGACCGGGCCAAGCTCAAGATCTTTACATGGTTGTTCATCGCCCTATCACTTGTGACATTGAACCTCATTTCCTGGATATTCTTCCAGGTATCCCTCGGACAGCTGAAACAGAACTATGATGCTGGTATGGGGGGAAAGGTCACTGTTGGCACTGGTGGGGGGAGAGGTTCCTTAGAGTGTCCCAAGTGCAACAGAAGCTTCCCAGTCCCCGAGGACATGTCAGAAAAGGTCACCTGTCCGTATTGTGCATGGACGGCCAGCGTCAAGATGGGTTAGACCTAACGAACTCCGAGATGAGGTGGAAGTCCTCGAACGGTGTGAACTCCATCCCTTTCTTTCCAAGGTCCTTTGCCAATCGATCTCGTGCAAACCTCTTGTCCGCAACCCTGGAGCCACAAAGGTCCGAGATCCCATCCCCGATGTAAACCACCTTGTACCCCTGGGCCTGGTATTCCTTGACGATGTTCTCCTTGCAGGTCCCGCACTTGTCACAGTCCTCGGAACCTGAAGGATGGGAAAGGCCCACGATGAGCTTGTCTTCCCATATGAGCCTGTTCGCATGGACCGTGACCCCTTCCAGGCCCTCTCGCTCAAGGATCTTCTCGATGTAATCGACGAACCCTTCGGATGCAATGGTCACGGGAATGGAACGCTCCTGGCATAGTTTGATGAACTCCACGGCTCCCTTCCTCACGATCATGTTCTTCAAGGCGAACTCTATCATCTCGGACCGTGTGCAGTTGAGCATGTCCGCTTCCTTCTCCATGAGGATACGTAGGGTGATCTCGTCAGTATCGAACAGATCGTCGAGCTTTCGCCAGTCAACATCCGTGTAGTGGTCCAGAAGCCCCACAGCTCCGTCCATCTCTGTGAAACTTCCATCGAAGTCCGAGACAACGGCCCATCTGGTCATCATACCGACCAACCACAGCCTGTCATAAGAACTATTTCTCCTTGTCCGTTGGGAACTGATGCCGAAGTTCGGCCACCTTGCCCATGTCAGTTCCATCAAGCAGCCTTATCTCAGCTTGCTCGATGTCAGCAAGACCGTGGGTCAGGATGGGGCCGCGAAGCTCCTTGGGAGGACCGTTCACAGGTGCACCATGACCTTTGGTCGTGTATGCTGGCATGACGACGATCTGCTCGACCTTGCTACCATCCTTCACGAAAGGAGCTCTGAACCAGCAAGGAAGATACTGAGGTTTGCCGACCTTCCTGGCAAGCCACAGATGGGGGTGATTGTGACCAATGACCATGAGAGATGCATCGTATAGCTTCTCATCCGGCCATGCATTGCCATGAATGAACGCTACATCTTCGATGACGGTCCCGTGAACACCATGAACGGATACGTTCTCCGGCAATGGTTCAACGATGGATAGCAAGCTCCCATCGTGGTTGCCGATGAGGATGTCCACATATGCATAGGCCTGGGAAAGGCTCTCCATCACCTTCGGGACCCAGATCTGCTCACGTCTGGTAGGACCGAGGGTGGAATGCTTGAAGTCTCCGACGATGACCAGCCTATGGGCTCCTGGATCATCTATGCAGGAGATCAGGTCCTTGGCCATGAGCTCGTAATCGACCTGGTAGAACGCGCCAGCCTTCCTGTATTCGTCCTCCACACCGATGTGAAGGTCTGCGACAACTACCATTGGAGTTGGGGTGTCAATGATAAGGATGGGCTTGTCCGGGATGGGGGCCAGGCGAGGGACCGACAAGTCACTTCCTCCTTGACCTCGTTTTGGAGCTTGCCTTCTTCTTGACCGACTTGGCCTTGCCCTCTTCCTCTTCCTTCTGCAGCTTCAGCTGCTCCTGCGCCTCATTGATTATCGGAAGGACGAGCTTGTAGAAGACAAGGGCCGCAATGATCGCATAGATCACTGCCCCCACGATGTATCCCTCCCACAGGTTGAA
>JANQNL010000175.1 GCA_028279585.1 Thermoplasmatota archaeon | reverse complement strand
ACATTCGGCACGTAGTGCTGAATTTGGTTGGACGCGCCCCACCCCCTGCAGCAGCATCGATCCCCTTGGGCTGCGATGCTGCGCACTTGAGAAGGTGTGTCATTATTCTCTACATATCCACCTTTCAAGTCTCACCAGCGGTCGAAGTTCATGCATCTTGCTCCTGGGTGGGTCCAAATCTAAATATAAGTCTACATTCTAACCGCATCCATGGACCCCCCCACCTTCCTGAGGTCCCACTGGAAGGCCATCAGTGTATGGGTAGTGTTCATCATCTACGCATGCCTGGTCATCTATATCCTCACTGGAAGTCTTCCACCTGAGCCTCCAGAGGACAAGCCGGACCCTATCGATGGAGGGGATGGTGGTGGGGGAGATGGAGGGTCCACCGATGGTGGAGGTGGGACTCCGGAACCACAACCCCCAGAGCCATCGCCTGGCCTTTCCCCCATCTACACGATACGGGACAATGTCCCGCGTTTCGATGTGATAGGGAACATCGCTTTGTTCATACCTCTGGGTTTCCTAGGAGCCCTGGCCCTTGGATTCCTGCCGATCTTCAACAGACCTGTCGGGGGATTCCTTGGCTTCATGACAGCCCTCCTCATATCGGACCTGTGTGAGGTCTACCAGATGTCCCAGACATACAGGATCGCGGAGACCGAGGACGTCTATTACAACGGGATGGGCGCGTTCATCGGGGCAGCTGTGGCAATGGTCCTTATCCTGATCATATTCGTGGTCCTGAAGCAGCTCAAGAAGGGAGGTGAGGAACCGGATGAAGCTTGAGACAAAGGACCGGCACTATGACCTCGCCGCCATAGCCATAGCCTCTCTGTTCCTTGTCATCGTCATATTCTTCATACCACTGGGTTGGCTCCGCATTGTTCTGGGCCTACCGTTCGTTCTCTTCTTCCCAGGCTACGCGTTGATCTCGGCGCTGTTCCCGAGAAGCGATAGTCTCAAGTTCTTCGACCTACTGGGATCAAAGGAGGAGAAGAAGGAAGAGACAGAACTGCCGAAGAAGAAAGGAAAGAAGAAGAAGGAGCCCGAACCAGAACCAGAGAATCCCAACTCCATCGACGGCCTGGAGCGTGTCGCTCTCTCCTTCGGTCTCTCGATCGCTGTCGTTCCCCTCATAGGGCTGCTCCTCAACCTGACCTATGGCTGGGGAGACGGCTGGGGCATCCGTGAGAACACGGTCCTGTTCTCCATCCTCGGTTTCATCCTCATCACATCTGGTGTAGCTGTCTTCCGCCGCATGAGACTTCCCGAAGATGAGCGATTCAACATCAGGCTCAACGTCGAGGTCCCGGAGGACATGAGCATTATCGATAAGGCCCTGGTCGTAGGGATAGTCATCATGCTTGTGGCCTCGGTCGGTCTGCTCGGCTACATCATAATCGTCCCACGTGAGGGTGAGTCCTTCACAGAGTTCTACATCCTGGGTTCCACTGGAAAGGCTTCGAACTACCCGACTGACATGGAGGCGAACCAGACCTACAACATGTCCATCGGTATCGTCAACCACGAGAACTCGAAGCAGGAGTACACCGTGGTCGTCAGACTGGTCCCAGCCGTCGACGTCCTGACCAACACGACCCCACATCTCTACAACCGAATGCTTCGACCAGTGAACGGTTTCAACCCCGTTGGCCTGTCTCCCTACGATGTCGTTTACTACAACGTGACCCTGGACAATGAGGAGAAGGTCCATCTAAACATGAGCGTCCTCGTCGATACTCCTGGTGATTATCGGATGGAGTTCGTGTTGTATCGGACGGATGAGGAGCCTGTGTCCTCAAGCTCATTGTTCGATGTGGAGGAAGGGTATAGGCACCTGCATTTGTGGGTGAAGGTCGAGCAGTAACGGTATTATCCCACCATCCCTATACCCCCCCATGACCTCCTTTGATGATGTCCGTGACGAGATCTATGCTCACTTCGAGGACCTTCCGACCATCTATCTTTCAACATCTGTCGATGGCCAGCCGCGAGTAAGACCCGTGACCCTGGTCAAGATCGGCGAAGACCTATATGTCTTCACAAGCCAGTCCACGGACAAGGTGTCGGAGATCACGTCCAATCCAAAGGCAGAGTTCTGCGTTGTCATTGAAGAGGAAGTAGTAGGACGTGGGACGGTCAGGGTCAAGTGCGATGTCAAGGTCATTACAGATCCTGATATCAAGAGTTCCATGTCAGAGAAGTGCGCTTTCTTTACCCAGTACTGGAGCTGTCCCGAGGACCCAGAGTATACCTTGCTCAAACTGGTCCCAACAGGCATGGCATACATGCCGCCCGGAAAGATGACAGCGGACGAATACCTGTGTGAATGTGAGTAATTTCACACTGATAAAAGGTTCCAGACACGCGTTCTGTGTAAAAATGTTACTTCAGGATTTAAATAGACGAAAGCTCGTCAGTGGCCCTGGTGCGGGGGAGCGGCAAATGGGGTGGCTACATGGCAATCATACGAGCGATCGACCTGAAAAAGACCTATGATACTGGAAAGATCAAGGTCCATGCATTGAAAGGCGTTGACCTGAACATCGATAAAGGAGAGATGGTGGCCATCATGGGCCCGTCTGGATGTGGCAAGACCACGCTCCTCAACTGCCTTTCTGGTCTGGACAATATTACCTCTGGCGATGTCATCGTCGAGGATATGAAGATCAATACACTATCAGATAACAAAAAGACCGAGCACAGGGCCCAGCGCATGGGTTTCGTGTTCCAGTTCTACAATCTCCTACCAGTCCTTTCGGCTGTAGAGAACGTAGAGCTTCCACTGCTCGTGTCTGGGACAAAGCCCAGTGAGGCCAGGAAGAAGGCCTTGGCCTCCCTTGAGGAGGTCGGACTTCTCGACTGGAAGACCCACATCCCAGCAGAGCTCTCCGGCGGTCAGAGGCAGAGGGTCACGATCGCTCGTGCCCTTGTCAACGACCCCGCCATCGTCTGGGCCGACGAGCCCACAGGAGACCTGGACAAGGTCACGTCCAATGAGATCATGGACCTGATGTGCAAGCTCAATGTTGAGAATGGCCAGACATTCGTTCTAGTTACTCACGACCGCGGTGTCGCAGACCGCGCGGGAAGGATCATCCAGATGTCGGACGGGCTTATCGTTTCCGACGGTAGGAACGAACAGCGAGTGACCCAGTGCCAGGCCAAGGCGAACAAGAAGGGAAAGGGGCGCAAGGGGAAGAAGTAGGATGGATGCTGACGCACTAACGCTCGGAACCTGCGATTTCGTCATAATCATTGTGATAATCGCTCTACTTGGTATCTTTGTAGGCTTCGCCCTCCGAGATAAGATAACCTTCAAGATGGGTGCAAGGAACATCCTACGAAGAAAGGGTAACACCATCATTGTAGTCTCCGGCCTGCTCATTGGTACAATGATCATCACATCCTCTTTCGTGGTCGGCGACACGCTCACCAACATGATCGAGCACATCATCCTGGATGCAGCTGCAGATTCTGATTTCATCCTCACTGGAGATTCAGAAAGCGATGTGGAGATAATCATCAACGATGAGAACTACACCTACTACCAGGAGTTCATCTGGTCCATAAACGACCTGGGTGATGGCGATAAGATCGACGGGGTAGCAGGCGAGTACAGTAGTTATGCTTACATGAAGAACCCGAACACGAACCTAGCTGAACCTACTGCTAGGATGATAGGGTACAACATCACTGATTCTCCGGCTTTAGGAAAATTGACGGTAGATGGTAAAGAGGTGGAATGGGACATTCCTTTAGGAGAGGTTTACATCAACAAGGCCCTGGCCGATTCGACGGACACGAAGAAGGGAGACATAGTAAGCTTCCTTGTGTTCCCGGGTCTTGACACCCCATACGGCAAGAACATGTTCAAGGTCAGGGATGTGGTCGACAAGGCCGGCAGGGGTGGGTTCAATCTTGGCAGGAACGTGTTCATGCCAGTCGAGTACACCCAGCAGATGTTCGACGTCGACGGTGTCAACGCCATCTTCATCTCGAACGTCGGCAACGCTAACACTGGCCGGTTCAAGTCCGACTATGTCAGAGCAGAGCTCGAACCGTTCCTGGCCAACGGGTCCACGAACCCTCTTGGGTTAGTGATAGATTTCGACAAGAAGCAGGACATCGAAGATGCCAAGCAAGGCATGGAGATGTTCACCCAGGTGTTCCTGGTCCTATCAACCTTCTCTATAATTGCCGGTATCCTATTGGTCATCAACATCTTTGTCATGCTCGGAGAAGAGCGCAAGACCGAGATGGGAATTTCACGCGCTGTAGGAATGAAACGACGTCAACTGGCCAAGATGTTCACGTTCGAGGGCGTGCTATACAGTGCCATCGCATCGTTCGTCGGGGTCATCTTTGGTGTCATAGTAGCGTATATTATAATGCGATTTGTGGATCAGATATTCTCAGGGATCTCTGCGGATATCCAGTTCGGCATCATCGAATACTTCGAGTTCACCCCAAACAGTCTTCTCATCGGGTTCCTCATGGGATTTGTCATTACCACTGTGACCGTCATGGCCACATCATGGCGGATATCAAAGCTCAATATCGTCCGTGCGGTCCGAAACATCCCGGAACCGCCGATATCCAAAGAGAGCAAGACCGTCACGATCCTCGGCATTATCATGGTCACAGCAGGTGCGATCTTCATCCCAATGGCCTACATACTGGACATATCTAATGCCAGGATCGACCTGGTTGTCTTCACGCTATATCATAGGTATTGCCTCGCCATCGCGACAACTGGGATGTCACTATCATTACTTGGTCTCGGCGTCATAATGAGGCGTTTCGTCGGTGACAGGATATCCTTCACCGCTACCTGCTCAATAATGCTGGCAATATGGATAGTACCCTGGAGCCAGATGCCGTTCAATCCCTTCCCATGGGAAGGTGACATGGAGATGTTCGTCATCTCTGGCGTCTTCATGGTGACAAGCTCCATATTCATTCTAATGTTCAACAACCAGCTGCTGTTGAAGGCAGTACTGTTCATCTTTGGACTGCTCCGCTTGCGGACAGGTCCTATCAAGACAGCGATATCTTATCCCATGAAGAGCAAGTTCCGTACTGGAATGACCATCTTCATGTTCGCACTGGTCATCTTCACGATCACGACCCTGACCATGATGACCGGGATCTTCGGTTACAGCATCTCACAGATAACCGACGAACAGAGCGGTGGCACAGAGATAGTGGGCTATTCACAAGCACAGAACGCCCTGTTCTACAGGGATGTGGAC
>JANQNL010000115.1 GCA_028279585.1 Thermoplasmatota archaeon | reverse complement strand
CATCTCATGGATAGTGTTCGGGTTCCTCATCGGGTTCTGATACAAATGCGAAGCAGCATCCTGACCCCCGCGGGCGGACCGTCCGACGACGGCCGCTCTGACAGACCACGCAGTCTAAAGGAGGACAGGCGGGCCCAGATCCAGATAATGGAGATCATCACAGCAGGCCTCATCATGATGTCTGCACTGACCTTCATCTCTTCGTTGACCGTCCCGACAAATCCTACTTCCAGCCACAATGATCAGTTGACCAATGTCGTGACGGATTCGCTGCTGCTGATGTCCCTTGCAGAGCCTGTGAACACGTCGTACTACAGTCTGCTGGATGAGATGCTATGCACGGACGATGCCAAAGGCATCGCTACCCATATCGCGGATGCCTTGGACCCTGCATACAGCTTCAACATCGTGCTCACCGGGGACACTGCTGGCCAGGACGGCTGGCTTGTCTACTCCGGAGGTAGCCCAACTGGGGCCACGGTGGTCGGACATCGCGCCGTGGCCCTGACCGGAGGCTCCATTTCAGTTATTGGGAGAGGGGCCGTGGACTTGCATTGCGGAGCCTACGACCTGCGGGTCATTGTCTGGAACGAACCAAGAGCGGAGGTGGGGAGTTGAGACGGGAGATAGTCCGGGACGGAAAGGGCCAGCTGCTACTGGTCACAGGCATCATCCTCGCCATTGCATTGCTATCGCTCGCTGTTATATCGGTAAAGGTCACGAACGTAGGACATCAGATGTCCGAGCCCGTGACCTCCATCTCCGGAGAGGTCGAGTCTGTGGACTCCGCCCTGGGCTCATCCCTTCAGGTAGTGTCCAATCAGATGTTCAGGACATCTTCACTTAACCAGAGGACCTGCATCGAGAACGCTTACGGGAACGTGTCGAACGCCCTTCGTATCCACGAAGCCAGGTATGGTTATGCGTTCTCGTCAACACTGCTGGAGATATCGAACACCGGCAACCCATACTCTGTCACCATACTGTTCTCCCTGTCCGACGGGGAGACCGATTTCACGATAACCAAAACATATGTCGTTACCTTCGACTATTAGGAGGCGCTCGAATGAAACGCAACGCAACAACAACCGCGTGGGCTTTCGCCCTGGTCGCAGTCTCACTGCTCATGGTATCATCTGTGGGCGTGGTCGCAGACCTAGTGTCAATACAGGACGAACTGGACCTTCCAGTCATCCTGGAGCATGACTACAAGCCGCTTTTCGCAACTGACGTCGGTCCGTCCGACATCACGACGCAGGAAGGCTACATGAGGTACAACACGTCCATAACAGAGATCACGTTCCAGACAACAGTGATCAACTACGGAACATCGGATGTGACCAGTTCCTTCTGGGCCAATGTGTCCGTGAAGGAGAAGGGTGGTGTCACGGTCCTGTTCACAGATGACTACGAGATAACATCTTTAACAGCATCCACATCCACCGTGGTGACCTTCGCAAAGTGGACCTACGCTTTCTCGTCACACAAGAACTACACAGTGACCGTGACCACGAACCTCACGGGAGACCAGGCGACCGGTAACGACTCTGTGAACGCCAACTTCGAGATAATAGACATCATGGACGTTGGACTGGGAGATGCGATAATCCCATCCGCGGGAGAGCTTCTCCATACTTCCTCACCGTTCGATGTCTCTATCCAGGTGGTCAACTACGGGACCTACAAGTCCACAGCCGAGCTCCTGGTGAGATGCCGTATCTTCGAGCATTGGTCTGGAAAGAAGATCTACGATGAGAACGCAACAGCCGATGAGCTGGATGCCCAGATGGAGGGGGAGGCCGTGTTCGCGCCTGCATGGACCACACCGACAACTGAAGGGTACTACGTCGTCAACTTCACTCTCAGCTATCAGCCGGACAGGAAGATAGGCAACAATGCCACCCAGATAACGGTCTGGGTCAACGACCTTTTGGATGTCAAGCCAACCATCATCGAACTTACACCGGACCAGGCCTCATATGCCCAGGGAGAGAACATCTCCACCAATGTGACTGTTGAGGTCACCGGGAACGTGATACCATTGACCGATACTGAGGTCAACCTCCGTATCTTCGATGGGACCATGTCCCTACTGTATGACGAGAACGTGACGTTGTCAGGTTTCTCCCAGGCAGAGAGGACATTGTATGCTCTGTTCCCCAATTGGACCACACCGACGCTTGGTACCTACACGTTCAATGTGACCGTAGACCTGGCCAACGACGAGATCCTATGGAACGACTTCATGGACCTGGACGTAGAGGTCACTGGCATCAATCATAACGTCGGTCCTTCCACCATCACGGCCTCTCCGACCTCGCCTGTGGCGTACGGCCAAGAAGTGGAGTTCACAGTTCCCGTGGTCAACTACGGAGATGTTACAGAAGGTAGCGTCAATGTTACAGTGGACGTGCGGAACTCCACGGGGGTCGAGATCTACAACGAGACCGTAGAGATCACCGAGGGAATAGGTATCGCACAGATCGGTAACGCCATCTTCAACGGCACCAAGGCATGGATGCCACCTATGGAGAACGGTGCCTACAAGGTCACTGCCAGAACAAAGCTTCATTTCGACTCGAACCCGAACAACGATGTGACCACGATCACCATGTCGGTCATCAACAAGCTCGATGCAACTGTTGATTCCATTGACCTCAATACCAGCACTACTTACAGGATAGGTTCTTTGGATTTCAACGCCACTGTCCTCAACTCCGGCGACATCCCGATATCAACGGATGTCGAGGGAATGATAAAAGCTCCATCCGGAACAGAGACCGTGCTGACGACCAAGTCCGTGACCGATGTGGGTCCAGGCCTCACCCAGGATGTGACCTTCACAGGGGAGCTCACCGAGGAGGGCGACCATACCATATCTGTCTGGATAAACTCCACAGAGGACGAGGATAACACCAACGACGTTGCGACCCTGGTCATCACCGTTTCCTCCGGACAGCCTCCTGTCGTGATGATCGCATCACCGCTCAACAACAGCCAACATGCAATGGGTGACCCGATCTCATTCTCCAGCGAGGGAACCTACGACCCAGAGGGAGGTAACCTGACCTACAACTGGGTCTCGGGCAGGGACGGCGTCCTTTCCGACCAGCCGAACTTCGCTACATCCTCTCTCTCTGCAGACATCCATGTGATCACACTGACGGTGGAGGACGAGGATGGTTTCATTGTCGTCGAGATCGTTTACATCACCGTCGTGGAAACGCAGGTGCTCTACTACGAGTTCTTTGCTCTCAACGCTACGATATACTATACTGGACTTGCACCAACAGTTATCGCGAACAACAAGTCGCTGCCACCGGACCCACCAGTGGGGCTGATGTCGCTTGGCTTGTACTATGAGCTCTCGGTTGGCGGAACCTTTGTGACTGCGAACGTTTCCATAGACTACTCCAAGGCCCCACTAGGATTGTATGGAGTGGTGGACCCGACAACTGTGAACATCTACAGACTGTCCACATCATGGGTCACCATCACAGGCTCTGGAAGGGATGGGGGTAAGGACCGGGTCTATGCCAAGTGGTCCACCACCATGGGAACTGTGACGCTCTCGGCCTTTGGTGAGAAGCTCACCAATGTGACAGGGACCATCACAGGCCACGTTGTGGACTCCAGCACTGGAGATGGGATAGGCGGAGCGACGGTGAACCTCTACAACGCCACCAACGACCTGGCACCATACAAGACCATGACCGCTGGGTCTGATGGCAAGTTCACGTTCTCGGTGATAGTAGGGGATTACTACGCCATGGCAATGGCTGACGGTTACACCGACTCATCCATGGTTGCCCTGTCCGCAGGGACTATCGCTATACTTCAGAACATCAGCCTTTCCACACTGCCTTCAGGGGACATCCAGGGTGTTGTCAAGGACAGCTACACCAATGAGCTTGTCGAAGGTGTGACCGTAACCATCAAAACACCAGAAGGGGTAGTGGTTGCGACCACCACAACTGATGAGACCGGGACCTACCTGCTTGAAGGCATCTTCGTCGGAGCTTACCTGGTCAACGTGTCCAAGACCGGATACATCGATTCAGAGACCGCTTACTCCATCATGACCGGTCCGAACACGAAGGACCTCGTCATCGTGTTCGTGAACACTGCACCTACACTTTCCAGTCCATCGGTCAGTCCGACCAGCGGCAACGAGGAGACCGAGTTCACCTTTACCGTGACCTACACGGACGTCGATGGTGATGCGCCTCTTGGTAACGTCGTCTACGTCGTTGTGGGAAGCCAGAGATACGAGATGACCGGGTCCGGTGACTACGCATCCGGTGTCGTTTTCACCTCTGCACCGCTCACGGTCTCGTCCGAGTATGATGAGGTTACATTCACAGCTACGGACCGCAGGGGAGAGTCCGCGACCCCGGAGACGCTCGAGGTGTCAGTATCCACAGCATCCAGTGGGTCCGAGGACGCACCTATCTTCCTCTACATCGGAGGGGTCGTCCTTGTTGCGGTCATCATCGCGGCCATCGTTGCCGTGGTCCTGTTCTTCCTGGCAAAGAAAAAGGAGTCGGGAGACCAGGAGGTGGAAGAAATGGCCGCAAAGGAGACCGTGTCCGACGTCCAGGAGACCATGTGCACTGGCTGCGGATCCATCCTGGAGGCGGGTGTGACCACCTGTCCCAACTGCGGAAGGGACCTTACCCAGGAGGCCGAGAAGCGCGAGTCCGGATTCCTGTGCCCATCCTGCGGTGCCCTGAACGAACAGGGTGCCACCAAGTGTCGCGGATGTGCCAAGGACTTCACGGCCAGTTACCATGATACAACACGGACTGTCACCGAGGAGGAGAAGCTTGCCGAGCAAGAAGAGATCCTCCATCACGAGGACTGGGATAAACCCACAGGAGAGTATGTGGAAGAAGGCGCTGGAGTAGAGGACCAGCCACCACCACCAGACGCAACGCCAGTGGATGAGGACCCAGTTGTCGATGACATCGACTTCGACGATCTGAGCTTCGAGGGACTTGACGATTAGGAGCGCGCATGAGAATAACGTCTGGACCCCAGACCCTGAAATGGGTTCTACTGCTGTTCCTAATGGCCATTCTGGTCGGGATACCGGTTGTGGCCTCGGAGCCTATGGAGACCCGGGCGTTCCAGACGGATATGCTGCAGGCTGGGGGCATCTCCCCAACCACTGCCTCTCCGTCCTCTGTGATCCGATACAATGTCACATACTATGGACTTGGAGCACCAAGGGACTCCACCGGCGCTATCAAACCTCCAGAGGTCCACATCGACGGAGGCCTTGTGGTGGAGATGGTACTAGACGAATCCGCTCCAGCCCAGTATAACAATGGCGTCTACTCCGACGGCGAGTCCTACTACATCAACGTGGCCGCGTCCAAGATCGCGGAGGTTGGTG
>JANQNL010000112.1 GCA_028279585.1 Thermoplasmatota archaeon | reverse complement strand
TAGTAACAGCAATTCTGCAGGTAGTTCGATGTTGTAGATGCAATAATACAAAGAGGACTCAGCAGGGCTGCAGCTATGCTGATAATGGGACGTGGACATTTTGCTCTTAACTTTATATATCCACGACCTCGTATTATAATGGCCTGAGGACGGCCCGGATGGAGGCCGCCTCAGGAGGTTTCATATGAAACCAATATAGTAGTAATTGGGGTGTAACTCCCCACTGGTCACTTTCGGGCCCTTCGGGGCCCACCATTACCCTTTGATGGGTTTCACACGCACAACAATCTCACCACCTTCGGACACCAACTCCCACTCGAGTTCGTCACCCTGCTCCAGGTTGAAATGAGCGGTGACCAAGTTTGGAACTGTTGTCCTTAGTGATTGACTGCGTGAGTGCGCCTGTGTCAACTTGGTTTTAGTTGACATAGGTAGGAGTATGGATAGAGCTGTATATAAACACTTCTACCCACCGATAGGTAGATTTGCGGAATTAATACGCGGTGTTTAAATACATCTACCTACATATAGGTAGATTGTGAAAGGAAAAGAACCCGACATGAGATATGTCAAAACGCCCCGGCAACTCAAAGGCTGGGACATCTATTCCCACGGCGGGGTTCGCAGAGTCTACAGGAATCTATGGGAGGTTGACTCCCAATCCGACCAGAATTATTATCATGTTTCAGAGACTCCTCGAGGTTGGGTATGTATCTGTGAGGATTATACCAATTATAAGATGGATTGTAAGCATATCTTTGCAGCTAAGTTCTTCAAGACAATGGAAGGGACTGATGTTAGAGTTCCTCGAGAGATTGAACGAAAGCCTGTGGAAGAGCCTCAATATGAACTCTTCTGCCCGTCATGCGGTTGTGAAGATGTCATCAAACGAGGAAAGCGAAAGACTGGCTATGGTGAGAACCAAGTGTATGGTTGCAAGGATTGTGGAAAGAGGTTCACACCAGACCATGGCTTCAGCCGGATGAAACACTCGCCGGAAATCATCACGTTAGTCTTGGATTTGTACTTCAAAGGAATGTCCTTCAGGAAGATTACAGACCATCTCAAACAGTTTCACAAAGTAGACGTAGACCATACCACACCAATGAGGTGGGTCAAAAAATACATCAAGGTCATCGCCAAGTATGTCGAGAAGAACAAGGCCGAGGTGGGTGGCATCTGGCACTCGGATGAAATGACCATCTTCATCCGGGAGAAGGAAAAGAAAGGCAACTATGACTGGGTTTGGAATGTCATGGATGCCGACACCCGCTTCTTACTTGCTTGTGAGGTTTCTAGTAAACGGCACCTACCCGATGCCAAGAAGCCGTTACAGGTTGCAAAGGATGCGGCCAATCAACGTCCTGATATCTTCGTTACAGATGGGTTGCTTGCGTATGAAAAGGCTGTTAAATCGGTGTTCTATGACAACAGAGCACCCATTCCTAACCCGCATATTCGGATGAAGGACTTCGAGACCAAACCAAACAATAACATTGTTGAGAGGCTCAACGGCACCTTCAGAGAAAGAACGAAGGTCATGAGGGGTATTGATTCACCAGAGGGAGCAGCGGAGTTTGCCAAAGCCTTCCAGGTGTATTACAATTATATCAGACCACACAGTGGGATTGGTGGGTTGTGTCCTGCTCAAGCTGCTGGGTTGCCTATTGGGCTGGAAGGGAATCGATGGAAGAGGATGATTGAGTTGGCAGTTCAAGGTAGAGCTACTTCTTTTGACTCGATTTCAAGAATGTCGTTATGAACCATTGTATGACTCGTACTATCTCGAGGAGGGCAATGAAGAGTAGAATGATAACCAGAACCACTTTCAGCTCGCCAGAAAACTCCCATTGTGAGGCAAGTGCGATTATCACACCACTAATAACTCCAATAACAGCGAGTATTATTGCTACTATCTGAACGACCATTACACCTATTTGATATCTGATTTCTTTTAATTCGTCAATCTCTTTGTGTATTGCATGTAATTCTTGGTGGAGGTCTTTGTTGACTTTGCTAGTAGCACCATACCGCCTTTGTTTGCCTTGGTAATCTTCTGGCATTTATTCTCCCTCATTTAAATCATACCACATCTCAATACCAGGTTCAGCCAACGCCACCCACATCTCTACAAACCGCTTTGTATATGCCATTTTATCAATCTCAAGAATCCCTCTATTGATGCATTCACGGACAATCCCTTTGCGATAATGCCCATCTCTCTTCAACATCTCAACTAGGTCATTTGCTTTGATGGCATCGTCCGGGTCTAAAAATGTATCAACAACATCAAGAACCTCTTGTTCCTTCAACATACAAGCTATCTTAAGCGGCGGTGTTGTATTTATCGGTTTCTTTCCCAAGTCACGCCGTGCACCACTCTTGTCGTTCTTGTTACCAAGTCTCGTCACTTCACCACAACCCCTCGTCCGGTTGTGGTGAGTTGGCATGACTTCTTAGAATAATAGTGAAGTGTTGCGTTGAGCGTGGCTTGATCATTAAAATAATATTGGTCCACAGAGCTGCATCATCAACAATAAAGATGTTTGAACAAAAGTTTGATAATTCATTTAAAAATTTTAACCCCCAGCAAAGACATTAATGATCTAATAATTTGGTAGCCAGTGCCTGTGCAGAACTGCTGATTAGTGGATGCTTTTGTACGTAAATTATATATATTATTGCAACAATTCTTGCATAACGATGGTGACGCCTAATGCAGTAAGATTTCTGTTCTTACATTGAAAATCCGAAAGGGATATATAGGCTACTTGTTTTTCTCACATTTATGTATGATGTATATGGTAAACCAGGGGCTTATTCCAAGATCCCTTACTACCTGATGAATAAAGTCGACCAACAAGTCGGCATATACCTAGAATCTAACCCCCCAAAGAAGAATAAACAAAAAATGCAGATCTCAATAACCGTGGATAACCACCAACTAATCGTGGATGGAAAGTTGGAAGATAATGAATTCACAATCTCAAACGTGGTGAGACGGAGAAGAAGAAAGCCCAATAATACCAACAGGAGGATGAACCGGTGAATCGTCCAAAACCTAAATGGGAATACACAGAAATCGATCTTGATACTCAAGATTCGAATAACAATAAAATTACACTCCATAATGTTCCAGCACAAAGGAACACCGAGACAGGAGAGATCAGGGTTAAATCTCAAGATGTCCTGTGTACGGGTGTCAATGATACAATTCAGAAGAGTGGAGTTGAAGAAGAAAGGGATGTATGGTTATTACTTTTGCTAAAAGCTAAACCTGGTCCATTCCAACCAGGCTATATCTCGGAAAAGTATAGGATGAACAAAATGTTGTTCTATAGCTGGCAGGATATGGAGAAGGAAGGATTTAGTAAAATCATTGATCATGATGAATTTGAAGCAGATACTCGTGGTCCAGTTCCAGTTTCATTATATGATGACCTGGAAAGGTTAGACGAAGCTGGCGTAATCAGAGTAAAGGGGGGAAAGGGAGAGAAGAAGACATGTGAAGTCAATCTAACAACCAAAGGTGAAAAGATGGCATCCATTCTTTGGAAAGGACTCCCAGAATCATATACAAAAGTGGCCATGAAATATAAGGTCAAACTGTTTCAGATGACTCCAGAAGCTATTAAAAATAAAGTCCATAGCGACTATCCCGAATATGCTTCAAGCTATGACCAATTGGACAACTGACTAGAACATTCTGGTCAGTTGTTCAAATTATTTATTTCAAATATACAACAAATCCTTCGTCCCGAAAATCTTCAAGGATGAGCTTCAATTTCTCACGATCTTCCTTAACCATTGTAATGGTTCCACTGAATACTCCTACAATGCCAGGATGAGACTTTGCAAACACTATATCGATACCACTCTCTCTCCAATCGTCAATCCATTCTGCATGAGATAACTTGACAATGCTAGTCTTGCCCTGGAGATCTACCCAAAATTCAGTGATGTGTGCACCAACCATCATGATTGTATTGATAGCAGGATATATGAGAACTGTTGAACAAAAGTTTGATGATTTGGTAAAGTATCTATAACATCACCGATCTATCTGATCTGATGAAAACTATTAGTATTGATGTCCCAATCTACGTGAATGAGAGTCTGGATGTCAACACAGTTGTTCCGGTCTATGACGGGATAATTCGCAATCCTATCTTCCGAAATCTTGAACAGGCGATATGGCTGTAATATTCCGAGTAAAGGACATCGAATCCTTTAGTTGCCCTGCTTATTCCAATCGTACACAACGGGCTCTAACATCCCTTCCTTCTCATTGTACATTACCACGATATACTTCATTTTGTCATCGGGATGCTTGAACTTGTAGTGTGTGTATCCGTTGTCATCTTCACTCTCATGTTCAATGTCCAGCATATCGAATGCTTCGATCCACTTCTTGATATCATGCTTCCTTCCACTCACTGAAGAGCCCTCTACGAGTGCGATATCTTCACTATCACAGTTCGGACACCTCTTCTTTCCACCGCTTGATAGATAGATGAAACCAAAGATCAGCAGGAGGATTCCTACTATAGCGACAGTGAATATGAGGCCAAAGACGATCAATAACACGCCTATGACAGTATCATTACTTCTCTTGGTTGGAGTATCGAAAGTGTGACCACACTTATTGCACCGTATCATCCCATTCACCAGTCAGCATTGCCTTGCCTATCTTGGTGATGACGATGACATCGTACTCCTGGCGGGGATCGGTCTTGGGTCGATACTCGATAGCATGGAACTGTTCAAGGATCTCCAGGGACGTTTTCACAGAGGTCATATTGTCAACCACTTCCATGAGCTTTGTTCGTGAGATGCCTTCTTCGCCCTTCACAGCAATAGCCGTGAGGATTTCCTTGACAATCTCGGCGGTCTTGCGCTTCTTGGCCCTGTAGCTATCCGGCATCCCCATTAGGAAACGGTTTCGTCATCTTAAGGCTATAGTGGCAATATTGCCACCCTAGCTATATAACTACTGTGGTACGTACTTTTTATAGAACTCGCGCGGCCGCTAGACCGCAAAGTTTTACATAACATGGTACAAGGTATCAATGGTAGATGTTGCGAACCAATTACTTGATCGCTTTAACATGTACCACTATCTCGCCATCCTTTTGTGATATTGCCCACTCAAGGGAATCCTTCTCCTTGAGATCCAATAATTCAAGAATGGGTTTTGGGACTGTGGTCCTGAGGCTCCCACTATTCGGGTTAGCCTTCGTGAGCTTCGTTATCATAGACATACGAAGGGTTATGGGACCTGTCATATATAAAAGTTGCCACATTTTAGGTAACTTATTAGACAAACTTAAATAGTTACCTACAAATAGGTAACTTGTGAAATGGAAATGGGAACGCGACATGGAACGTGTCAAGAACGTTAGAGCCATGAAAGGGCTCGGCATCGCAAATCGAGGCGGTGTGAAGCAAGTCTACCGTACCATGTGGAAGGTCGAATCAGAAGATGGTAAGGGAGAGTATTGGGTAACCAAGTTTCCGAAGTATTATGAATGTCAATGTCAAGACTACAAGAACCACGAGCAGCCGTGCAAACATATCTACGCTGTTATCCAGAGCAAGATCTTGGAGAAGGAAGGTTTGATTGAGCCCTGGGAACCTACTATTGTTATTCCAGAAGATGAAGAGGAGGAGTTGAGGTGTGTCAAATGTGGATCGAGGAAGATAATCAAACGCGGGAGGCGTAAGACCAACTTCGGTGAGAATCAACTCTATGGATGCAAGGATTGTGGATCACGGTTCACTCCCGATAAAGGATTCTTCAGAATGAGACATGCTCCGGATGTAATCATCAAATGCCTAGACCTATACTGGAATGGGATGTCGTTGAGGAAACTCGTGAGACACCTTCGGGACTTCTATGGTATCAAGATCCATCACACTTCCATCATGAGGTGGGTTCACAAGTATATGGAACTGATAAGTCAGTATCTTGATGGATTCAAGGCCAAGGTTGGAAAGAGGTGGCATACAGATGAGATGACGGCTCGGACCAGGGTGGAAGGGAAGAAGAAGTATTATGATTGGATATGGATCACAGAGGACTCTGATTCGCGTTACATGATAATGTGTGATATCACCATCGAGAAGAAGGTCGGTGATGCTAGAGGGCACTTCCAGCACGTTAAGGAGGCTACTGACGTTCGGCCCGATGTTATTGTGACGGATGGATGGCAATCATACTCTGAAGCAATCAAACGAGAATTCTATAGTAGGAAACACAGGATCAACAATCCACACATACGTTTGAAGGACTTTGAGGTCAAGCCGAATAACAACATTATAGAGAGGCTGAATGGGACAGTTCGAGAGAGGACGAAGGTTTTGCGATCATTCGATGGACGGATGAATGCACAGAAGTGGATGCGATACTATCGGACTTGGTACAATCTGATTAGGCCCCATTCTGGGATTGGGGGTCGGAGTCCTGGGGAGTTAGTTGGGATTCCTCTGAATTCGGAGGGGAATCGGTGGGAGTGGTTGATAAGACATGTTAGCCTAAGGAATCCAATGCAACTTTAAACGCGCCCTACCATCTTTGATTTTATCGCTTATTGCCTGAATGTCTTGCCCTATCTTTTCAAAATCAGCATATATCGAATCCCTTTCATCTGCTTGTTCCTCATATTCCTCTGCAAGTTTTGTTGTGCAAAGTTCAATACAGTCCTTCCGAACATCATCAATGGAAACACCCCACGGAGCAGATAATAGAAACAAATCACCGTATTTGAAACGGTTCGATTGACTCACGATAGATTTGTTCGAAAGATCTCTACCTGATTGAATTTCTTCATGAACTCTTTTGCCAGGATCATGCATACATTCGAAGTACATTTTCAAAAATGTATCTTTTCTTAGTTCCTTTTGATCATTACCTAATCCTTCCTTGTAATCAGGATACTTCTTATCTACGCGTTGCATGATCTCTCTCTCTGCTCTGTTATAGAGAGATTGCATTTTAGCATCACGTTTCTTCACCCTGTTTATAGACTTCATCCATAGATTATATGTGTCAGGATAATTACAATTCAAATAACCAAGGCAATCAGAATACCTTGTTGATTGGTTGAACGCTGTGTCTGGATGAATGTGATCTCGACAGATAGCGATATCGGCACTCGCCCATAATACAAAGAGTTCCTCATTCCAAACCTTCAATATACGTAAGCGATAGCGATTCCACCAACAGAATGTGATGAAGAATACCACGAAAAGGACTCCAAATAATATGAATAATGAGGGAACAAATACGGTCATGCTAACCCCCATAAAGCTTACCGATTCTATCTCGATAATTTTTGTATTGGTCAAATTGGCAACAATATAAATTGCATAGACGATTAGAAATGCTATAAATTGGGATGTAAAAACAATCCCTAGGGCATTGCTGACAGAGTCTTTTACCATTCGAATGAATAATAGTAACACCTGCTTTAAACAATTTTACATACGAGCCACGCATAATGCAACACCTCTCTTATTTTTCACTCAAGTCACGTTAAAGAACCAGCACCCCTCGTCCAAAAGTTTTTATAGCGACTACCTAATAAGATGTCGTTTGTCGGACAAAGAGAGTACATAATGGGTACAGTGTTCCTATGGACGACAGCGTAAAACTTACCATCCGCCTCCCCAGGGAGTTCCTGGAGGAGATAGACTTCCTCGTAGCGGTAGATGACTTCTCATCTCGCTCCGACGCCATACGGACGGCTGTAAGGGATATGCTGTACGATAGAACGCCCATGGTGATGGACAAGGCGAAGAAGAAGGTAGAGCTCCGTCGCCAACTCGCAGATATGGAGATGGTCAAACAACAGTACTTACAGAAATGAGGATGATGCCGATGAAGATGGTAATGGACCACAATATGTTGATGGCCACTATGCCCCCGGACACACGAACACCCCTGGGAGGCGGCCCTCGCATCCTGGTCATCGGCTGTGGTGGAGGCGGCAATAACACTGTAAGTAGGCTCAACGGCCTGGGGGTCGAAGGGGCCACCACGATAGCGCTTAATACTGACAAACAGCACCTCGATATCATCGAGTCTGACATGAAGGTGCTGATAGGCAAACAGATCACCTGGGGACTTGGAGCTGGGGGAAACCCGGCCATGGGACGCAGGTGCGCCGAGATGTCCCGTCACAGCCTCGAGAACATTATGAGAGGGGCGAATCTCGTTTTCATCACCGCAGGACTTGGAGGTGGGACCGGCACAGGTTCTGCTCCGGTCGTGGCGGAAGTGGCGAAGGAAGAGGGTGCCACGGTCGTTGGAATCGTATCCACACCTTTCAAGATGGAGCGCAACCGCATCCGGATAGCCGAGAAGGGAATGAACGCCCTACGGCAGAGATGCGACAGTCTCCTTGTGCTGGACAATAACAAGCTCCTACAGCTTGCTCCGGACCAGCCTGTGAAGGAGACGTTCCTGATGCTCGACAACCTGATCGCAGGTTTTGTAAAGGGCGTGACAGAGACTATCACAATTCCATCGCTCATCAACCTGGACTATGCAGACATCAGGACCGTTATGAGCCAGAGGTCAGGCGTATCCGTCATGCTCTACGGTGAGGGTTCGATCTATACTCCTGAAGACATCATCAACGATGCTCTGAAGAACCCACTCATCGATATCAACTACAAGGGAGCCAAAGGTGCGCTCATCCATATCACTGGCGGAGAGGACCTTTCATTGTCGCTGGTCAATGAGATGGTCAGGGGGATGACCAAGACCATTGCCAAGGATGCTCCGGTCATCATGGGGGCAAGGATCGACCCAGACCTTAAGGGAAATATCAGGGTGATGAGCATCCTAACAGGAGTCTCCCAAAAGATATCCATGGGTGGAGACGAGGGTGGCGGGACCAAACCGCCCGGGCGGAAGAAGAAGAGGGCAGCGCCTGTCAGGGGACGTGAGAAGAAGAACAAGGCTGCACCTGCGCCTCCAAGGCCTGGACCTTTGGATGAGATCCCATGGGTGTAAGGGCCTCCTTAGTAGTACAGTATCAAGATTCATCCAATGTAGATATTCGAATGCTCAAAGTGATGGGGATACAGCATAGGGAATCCGGTTTAGAGGAAAACCGCACAAGACCACGTCTGGCACACAGAGCTAGACGGAAAATGAGAAGGATCATCAGATCACACCAGACGACCGAATGAGGAGCCCAGGACCGCTCGACCAACTAAAGATCTCTCCTTCCTAAACTATCTGGAGCTACCACTGACTCCTCCCCCGAGGGGGTGAAAACCCCCTCACCCTTTTTCTCGAAATAATCGTAGAATATTCATCCCCCCAGATGCTTAGGCCAGTCCCTCTTGCCAACGCATAAGTATTTAATCAAGTTCGTATTATGGGAAAATCTCTCGGCTATATATATAGACAACATGTCGGAGGAGTCAGATATGAAGACATCCCATAAAACGGATCCCAATTTGATAGAGCTCATCTCCGAGCTCAAAAGGATCTCAAGGGAGAACAACGCACCCATCTGGCGAGACATTGCACTCAGACTCGAGAAGCCGAGGCGGAATTGGGCCGCAGTAAATGTGGGCCACATCTGTCGCAATGTCCGCAAGGGAGAGGTCGTTGTAGTTCCCGGAAAGGTCCTTGGAGCTGGAGATATAGATAAGGCTGTCACTGTTGCAACGTTCAACAGTTCCAGACAGGCAGAGGATAAGATCACGACCGCCGGTGGTAAGGTCATGAGCCTTCGCGAGATGGCTGATACCAACCCCAAAGGCAAGAAAGTGAGGATCATTGGATAAGGAGAAGGTGTTGCCCATGAAGATAATAGATGCAGAGGACAAGGTCCTTGGGAGGATGGCCTCCCAGGTCGCACAGCTCCTGATGGCAGGAGAGGAAGTGGCCATCGTCAATTCCGAAATGGCCATAATCACGGGTAAGAAGACCTCCATCCTTGCCGATTTCCGCACAAAGCGGGACATCAGGCACCAGAGGAAAGGTCCATTCTACCCAAAGATGCCGGACAGGATAGTAAAGAGGTCTGTCAAGGGAATGCTCCCATACAAGACCCAGTCCGGAAGGGATGCGTACAAGAGACTGAAGGTCTACATCGGCAAGCCCGATGGACTTGAGGGAGAAGCTTTCAGCATCAAGGTGGGAAAGAAGCTGCCAGATAGGTACATCACTATCGCAGACATCTCACGAGAGCTGGGAGCCAACTTTTAAGGTGGTCACATGGCAAAAGCAAAGAAGGTCATAAACTCAAGCGGGAAGAGAAAGACTGCCATTGCCAGGGCCACGGTCCGTGCTGGTAACGGCAAGATAAGGATTAACAGGGTTCCCCTGGAGCTCTACAACCATCCCCTTGCAAAGCTCAAGATAATGGAACCTATCGCGTTGGCCAAAAAGAAGGTCAACAAGATAGACATCGATGTGAAGGTCGAGGGTGGCGGTGTCATGGGACAGGCAGATGCTGTCCGCACGGCCATCGCAAAGGGCCTGGTAGATTACTTCGAGGATGATGAGCTCAAGAAGCTGTTCCTCGATTACGACAGGTCACTTCTTGTCAACGATCCAAGGAGGAAGGAGCCGAAACATCCTCTTGGTCGTGGTGCCAGGAAGAAGAGACAGAAGTCCTATCGGTGATACGTAGGTGTTCACATGATAATACCAGTAAGATGCTTCACCTGTGGCAAGGTCATAGGATCCCTATACGAGGAGTTCAAAAGAAGGACCGACGTAGAGGGAGAGGACCCAGGCAAGGTGTTGGACGAACTTGGTGTCAACCGGTATTGCTGCCGGCGCATGATAGTATCTCATGTCGAGCTCATCGACGAGATAATGCCCTTCTCGTAAGCCTTTACGGGACCGTGGGGTAGCTTGGTATCCTTGTGCCTTGGGGTGGCATTAACTCCAGTTCAAATCTGGGCGGTCCCACTCTTTCTTAATTAGAAAGGGTCGTAGGCTCTGAAGGTAAAAGATATAATGGTCATACCCCTTACTGGGGGTCAATCCGAACGCATGGGGAATCAGCAGATGAAGGAGTGTCCGAACTGCCATAAACAGTTACCTGACCTCGCAAAGTTCTGTACCTCCTGTGGTGGTCAGATAGAGCTGAGCCAGCAGGAGCAGGAAGAGGCAGAGGCCAAAATGGCCGCCCTCAAGGCGAAGTTGGACTCCCTCTCCTCTGATGTAAACTCTCCAGAGCCTGCACCGGCCACGGATGATGCCCCCAAGAAGTCGTGGGATTCCTTTGTTATCAAAAAGCCTACAGAGGAGGCTAGCGATGAGCCTGCCCCTGCCGAGGCCGAACCCAACAAGGTCTTCTCTTTAGAGGATCGGATGAAGAACAAGACCCCAGAGGATGCAAGCCCTTCACCCGAACCAGAACCCGCAAAGGACGAGACGGTCAGGACGCTTGGTCCAGAGCCGACACCTACCGGGACAAAGGTCGACCCATCATGTCTTACCCAGGACGAGATAGAGGATATGGTCCAAAAGAAGAAGCAGGCCATGCAGGACAAGATGAAGAGCTACGATATGGACGCGTTCCTCGACAACATGATGGCAGAGGCCTGTTCCAAGAAGAAGGACGAGGAGGAGGCCGCTCCAGCAGATGAACCTGCGGCGCAACCAGCTGCTGAAGAACCAGCTGCCGAGCCTGCGAAGGAAGAGCCAGCAGCTGAACCTGCGGCGGCAGAACCTGAGCCAGAACCTGCAAAGGAGGAGCCTGCAGCAGAACCTGCAGCCGAGGAAGAGAAACCTCCAGCTGGACCTCCAAAGCTTAAACCTGGAAGGGGATACCTCATAGAAGAGGACAAGCCCAAGTACGTCTTCAAGCTCTTCTCACAGCATACTACCCAGGGAATGAAGGGGTTGTGCATCAGCAGGGCCAATCCGAAGCGGATAGCTGAGGATTACGACCTTGAGAACGCACAGCTTCTGTGGCTGACGGATTCTACAACTGCAACCGCCAACGTCATCCCTCCCTCACTTGAGAGGATCACTTACGATATCAGAACGTTCATCGCAGCGAACGATGAACCCATCGTCCTCATGGATGGGCTTGAGTATCTGATGAGCAACAACAAGTTCAACCCTGTCATCAGGTTCCTTCGCCATCTTGTGGATGAGTGTTCGGAGTCCGATTGTATCATGCTCATTCCGATAAGCCCTATGGCGATATCAGAGCAGGAGCTCAAGATGATCGAGCGCGAGCTCGAGGTCGTAGAGCAAAAGGAGTAAGGCCACAGTGGCCAAATTTTGGAGGCACATATCATGAGCCAGGTCCCAGAACGTGTTAGGTCCCAGTGGCCACGTACACACTTTTTGAACGAGGTCGTACCAGACATCGACGGTACAGAGGTAACGATAACAGGATGGGTGCACGAGGTGCGGAACCTTGGAAACATCGCGTTCCTCAAGCTGCGTGATCGCAGCGGGTTTGCCCAGGTCACCCTCGTCAAGGATGAGTGCGATGCTGAGGTCTTCGAGACGCTTACCTCACAGCAGAGGGAGTCTGTCGTTTGCATCAAAGGGCTGGTTAAGAGCTCAGAGCAGGCGAAGATGGGTGTCGAGATCATCCCCAACGCGATCCAGGTCCTATCCCCTGCCGAAACACCTCTTCCTCTCGGAGTTGCTGATAAGGTCTTTGCAGACCTGGACACCAGACTGGATAACAGGTTCCTAGACCTCCGCAGGCCGGAAGTTCATGCTGTTTTTGCTGTTCGTGACACTATCCTTGACAGCTGCCAGAGGCAACTTCGCGAGGAGGGTTTCATTGAGGTCCACACTCCAAAGATAGTGGCCACTGCCACTGAGGGTGGGACGGACCTGTTCCCCATCAAGTACTTCGATAGGGACGCATACCTGAACCAGTCCCCGCAGCTTTTCAAGCAGATCCTCATGGGGTCTGGAATGGACAGGGTCTTCGAGATCGGCCCAGCGTTCAGGGCGGAAAAGCATGACACCGTCAGGCACGTCAACGAGTTCATATCCATTGATATCGAGATGTCCTTTGCAGATGAGGAGGATGTCATGGGTGTCCTTGAAAGGGTCATCCACAGGATGGCCACAGATATCGCAGCCAAGCACCAGGACGATGTGGAAGAGATAAACCAGCTCATCAAACGCTACAACCACCACATCGAGCAGGAGAACGGCAAGATAAACAGGGAGAACAAAGGTATAAAGAAGGAGAACAAGAAGCTCAAGAAGGAGGGGCAGCCCCTCAAACCCTTCATACCTCTCAAGGACAAGGTCCCACCCATGGAGACCGTGGTCCCAGAGCTTCCATTGCCAAGGCTCACCTATACAGAGTGTGTGGACATCATCAACGCCCGTTTACAGAAGATGCGGAATGAGGCGGGGGACAACCAGGTTGCACTTGCTGCTATCCCTGCGGACCTGGAGTGGGGTGAGGATCCATCCCTGGAGCAGTTCAAGGTCCTGGCCCAAGAATATCCTGGTCTTTACTATATCACCAGGTGGCCCATGTCCATCAAGCCTTTCTATGTCCACCATTACGATGAAGAGGATGCGGATCCAGATAGGGAAGAGTCACGGGGCTTCGACCTGATGTTTGGTCACAAAGAGATAACGAGTGGAGCCCAGAGGGTTCACGATCTGGACCTTCTTATCGAAAGGATCAGTGGACAGGGGCTGGACCCAGAAGGGTTCGAGTTCTATCTAAAGCCGTTCAGGTATGGCATGCCACCTCATGCAGGATGGGGACTTGGAGTGGAGAGACTGATGATGATGTTCACTTCTCTTCATAATATCAGAGAGGTCATCCTGTTCCCAAGGGACAGGAACAGACTGGTCCCATAAGGTCATCCGAACCAGGACAGACCGGTCCCATTGCAGGACCAACACTTACCGCTACCCTTACACTGGGTGCATTCGTTGTCCCCGATCTTTCCAGTTCCACCACAATCAGAGCATTTACCAGTGCCCTGGCACCACATACATTTGGTCGCATTATCTGGTACTGCGGGCGCGTCTGCAGGGGTCTCCTCTGCAGCAGGTTCTGCTGAAGTCTCTTCAGGTTTTGCCTCTTCAGCGGCTGGCTCATCCTGCTTGGCAGGTTCCAGTGGTGGCTGGTCAGCTGTTCCTGCTGCTGGTGGTTCCTCGCCACGTTCTTTCTGCTGGTTGTACAGGAACACTGCGCGCTTCTTCTTGAACGTCGCGATCTTGTGGTTTGGAACAAGCTTGAGGATCTGGTCGTAGTAATCCACGGCCTTTTTGTAATCCTGACCCTTCATCGACATCGTACTGAGCTCGAGAAGGTTGGTGATGCGCTCTGCGGTGGCGTCAACCTCGGGTTCTGCTTCCTCGGTCTTGGTCTTGGTCTTGGACTTCGCTTTCGCTTTAGGCTTGGGTCTTGGCCTTGCCACTGGCCTTGGCCTTGAAGAGGACCTCTTGATGAGCTTCTTCTTGACCTTCTTCTTCTTCTTTGCACCGCCCTCGATCTCGGAGATGTCCATATCCCGAGCAGAGACGAGCTCCTTCTCCCCAGCAGGGGCTTCCGCGGTTGGTGCTTCAGCAGCGGGTGCTTGCTTAGAGATGGCAGAGGAGTCGATGACCCCCTGTGGGATGAATGGTGAGAAGTCGAAGACCCCTCCTGTGTTGATGGCCTCCAACCCTGTGACGATGGCCAGAAGGTTGTTTATCTGGTCAGGGTCGTTGGTTATCGTGTCGATGTACATTATCATAGAGTCCTGATGACCGTGTGGGAACTGGTCACGTAGGATCATGTACTTGCCCTTGACACCCTCAAGCTGCTGGATGTCCTGGAGGTACTGCTCCATCTGATGGTTCTGGGTGTCCATGTCGGACTTGAGGAACGCCTCCAGCCTTCCTACATCGTAGCCAGCTGTCCGAAGCCCTTCCATCTGCTGCATGAACTGCTCGTTCACAGGCTGTTCCTGGACCGGTTCTGGTTCTGCAGGGGTCTCTGGCTCGGCAGGCTTCTCCTCGTCGCCTACATGGTGGAGCTCCTGGGTTTCCAGTCCCTCCCTGGCGATAAGGTCGTTGTAATGTTCCTCCAGGTCCTCGAGGATGTCGAGGTTGGAGATGTTGTCCATGATAAGATTGACGTCGTCTGCGAAGGTGTTGGCGTCCAGCTTCGCGACCATAGCCTTGAGCTCTTCTGCCCTGGCCACCTTCTTCTCGAGATCTGCAACATGTTCGAAGATCTCTTCCTCTGTAAGGCACTGCTGCTCTAACTGCTCGAGGAGCTCCTCCATGGAGTAGCCCTGCTTGGTCCACTCGTTGAGCAGGTTCATGCACCGGTCCATCTCTGCATCGCCTGTAGCTGGTGGTTCATCGGCAGCAGGAGCCGCTTCCTCTGTTGCAGGTTCCTCTGCAGCTGGTACTTCACCGCCACTTTCGAGATACTTCAGCTCTTCCTCGATCTGAGTAATGGCCTCGGGGTTCTTCACCTTCTCCTCGAGCATGCGGATCTTCTTTTCGATGCCCGTTGGGTCAAGTGCCCTTATCCTTGCATCAAGTCCCTGAAGCTTGAGGATCTTGTTCGAGAACTCACCGAACAGCTCCTCAAGGGTCTTGAGGTCTGCGTTGTAGGAGCTCTCAATGGTGGAGACATCGTATCCGTCCTCCTTCCAGGTGTTGACGATACCGATTATCTCCTCGCGCTTGACGCTGTTCTCGGCGACCTGCTTTTCCAGGGTATCGATGAGCGTTGTGACCTCTGCGGTCTTTTCAGGGTCGATGATGAGCTGGTATATGGGGACGACCTCGTCCTCCATACCTCTGACGTCTATCTTCGAAAGCCCTACTTTCAGCTCCTCGATGGTGGCGATATCCTTCTTGTACTGGTTGAACTTGGTGTCCAGTTCCTCGATATCTCCGTCAAGTAGTGGAAGGATGTTGTCCATCATGAACCCTTCATTGGTCCATGCGTTGACCATCTTCTTGATGTATTCCCGCTTCTCCCCATCCTTTTCATCGCTCGCCATCTTCTCCTCTTCTTTCTTGAGGGCATACTCGAGCTGGATAAGGGTTGGTGCCGCCTCTTCGACCGTGGTCGGGTCGGCAATGGCCTTTGCGAGGTCATCGATCTCTGCCTGCATCGATGAGCTGGATTTTAGTGATCGTAACTTCTGGAGCTTGCCAAGGTTCTCCTTGACCATGTCAACCTTGGTTTTTATGTTGGCAAGGTTCATCTGCAGCTCTTCCACAGGTTTTTCCTTGTCCAGATCGCTGCTGATGTTCGACACGTCCACACCTTCGGACGCCCACACCTTGAGGGATTCATCGATCTCTTTGACCACGCTCTCCTTCATCTCCCCCTGTGCCTGGGCCTCGAGCTGCTGGGCCTTGACGAGCTCTGCTATAGTATCATTGAGAGCATAGGCCTCTTCGACCAGTGCTGGGGTTGGTGACTTGTTGAGTGCGTCAAGGAGCTTTCCTGCGTCCACAAGCTTTCCTGTAAGCTCGTCGTTGGGTTCGTCACCAGCACCGCTGATGGCATCCTCAAGCTTTGTGATGGCATCCTTGACCTCCTCTGAACCTCCTGCCAGTTCGTCAAGCTTAGCTGGAAGGCCTGCCCAATCGAACTTAGTGGGGTCCTTTTGCATCTCCTCTTCGATGCTTGAGGTGTCAACACCGCCGTTCTTGACGGTCTTGAGCTTGGTGAAGGTCTTTGGAAGGTCAGCATTATTGGATATCATGTCCTCGTAGGACTTGAGGGTGATCAGACCGTCCTTGACGGTTGCTGGAACATGGAGTATCTTATCGAGCTCTACGATGGGGACCATGAGGAACTCTGTTCCATCGCCCAGACCGGTCTTTATCCTGTCCAGTCTGTCCAGGGCCTCTTTTCCTTCGGCGATCTGCTCACCTATGGTTGCGAACTTCTCCTCGATCGCAGGAAGGTCCGAATCAAGGATGCCCTCGAGCTCGGAGGTATCGAAATCGTCGCTCTTCCAGTCCTCTATGAAGAGCTTGATGTCCTCGAGCCGCTGTTCCTTCTCGGCATCCTGGGCCTGGGTCTTGACCGCTTCATCAAGCTTTGTGTCGGCCTCCTTCTTGAGGGCCATAAGCTTGTCGTACGCATCATCTGCAGAGTGCGGGGCTTTCAGTAATGCCCTGATCTCATCCATGCCGGGTGCGATCTGGTCGAGTATCGGTTCGTAAGTGGACTTGAGGTCATCTAGCTCCTCTTCCACCTCGACCAGAGTGTTGATCTTGTCCGAGAACTCGAGGAAAAGAAGTTCGAGCTCTTCGATGGACTTGTCGAAAGACCCCTCGATACCTGATACGTTGTAACCCTCTTCTTTCCAAGAGTCGACAATGAGCTTGATGTCGTCCATCCTGGCCTGTGAGTCGCCGGGTGCCACTTTGTTCACGTTCCTTGTATCGGTCGAGGTGTCTGGGGTCGTTCCACTGTCCTTGTCATCCTGAATGGCCTTTTTATTTATATTATTGACCATGATATTATCTGTCCGGTCTACATGTAGACCTTTAACCTACCCTTTCATATCGATGAGAGCCAAAAGGTTGAACGGACTGCCCGTACCCCGGTCCCAGCGATTGGACACATGGATAATAAAGTCTTGCTAAAAGTGGAGGGCCTGGCCTAGTCTGTATAGAACGAAATAAGAGCAGATATCGGATCAGTTCTCTTCTACTTCGACCTTGATGGCCGGTTCGAAGTCCTCTACCACAAGTTCTGTTGGAGATGGGAGCTTCTGGCTTGCCTTTTTCAGACCTGCCTTGGCGCTCTCTATCCCCTCGGGGGTGCAGTAGATGGTCATGATCTTCTGGCCGCGCTTGAGTCGGGCTGCAGTGCCGACGTTCTTACCGAACGCCTTCCTCATACCCTGGGAGACACGATCTGCGCCTGCTCCTGTGGCCTGCTTGTTCTCACGAAGGATGTGGTGTGGGTAGACCCTTACCTTGAGGTGGTAGTTCTGGCTACCCAGCCTCTTGGACACATACCTGTTGCATGCGATACGAGCGGCCTCAAGACTTGTGTGGCGGACCTGGCATGACTCCTTGACGGAGAGTGTGACCTGCTTTGTGAGTCCGATGTCCTTTTTGTTGCCGAGGTCGAACTGGGTGATCCTGGAAGCTGGAATGCCTCCCATGTATTCTCGGCGTGTGTAGGCCGGTCCTTTGACCTGCCTGTACATCGAGTTTGGTTTTCTTGCCATTTGTATCCCGCCAATGCCTGGTCTGGCCAGGTGGATTTGGGGAAATCCCTTACTATATATATAATTTTGCGATGATAAGAGTGGTATGGCTCTGGTCCATGGCCAGGTAGGCAAAAGTTTTTTGAGGTATCGTTCACCTCTCCACACCAATGGAAGACCAGATCTGCCAGCAATGCGGCCGGTGCTGCTTCACAGAGGGCATGAGCATATCCGCGACCCAAGATGACCTGGAGCGTTGGCAGAGCATAGGTTTTGATGACATCCTCAAGTATCTCCATCCGGAGACCAAAGAGCTCTGGGTAGATGCTGGGACTGGAAAGAAACTGAAGATGTGCCCCTACATCAGGGAGGCGTGCAGGCTTTCTGACCAGAGGATCGTCTTCTTTTGTGGGATACAAGACATGAAACCCGAGAAGTGTGCTGCCTACCATTGCTTAAGGGTAGAACTGGGTTGTAACATCAAGGAGATCTCGTCAGAATTCTCAGAGGATCACTGATCGGCCATGTAAAGGGCCACACTCCCCATGGCCCTGGCAGAATATCCAGTGGATTCGATATGGACATGACTGAGGTCGTCCAAGTATGTGTGGTACTCCTTTGCCCCAGCACCACCCGCGAAGGTCCCACCAGAGCCAAGCTGCATGAAGGGCCAATGGTCACTGTAAGGACCCAGCTCGCTATAGGTGAGCATCAGGTTGTACTTCTGATACTTGTTCCCATCTATCTCCAAAAGCTTGCTCTTTGCATCCTCGAACAGGCCGAGGGTCTTGTTAGTCGAGGTCCCTATCCAGAGCCTGTTGTCCCTGGAAGGGTCACAGTTGGGCATATCGGAGTTGAACATATGGATGCAATGATCTGTGATCTCCTGGCTGTGTGCCTCTGCATACTTATATGCTCCAATTATCCCGATCTCCTCTGCTCCGAACGTGATGAACCGGATATCGTGCTTCGGGGTGTACTTCGCTAGGGCTCGTGCCTGGGCGATGACGCTTACGACGCCTACGGTGTTGTCCCACGCTCCAATTCCGTTGTAGACAGTGTCCATGTGTGCCCCTATGACAACGAAGTCATCTGAGCTCGAGGAACCCTCCAGGATACCTACTGTCACTGGGACCGGTCTGTTCTCGATGGTAATATCGAAGTCGATCCTCACTTTGGAGTTAGACGCACCATTGGCCAACTGGTCGCCCATGGCCTTGGTGGTCATGAAGATCGGGATGTTCGGTCTCTGGGTCTCTCCGTTGACAAGGTAGGTCCCTTTGAAAAGTGGGGCGTAACCGAGGTCCTCGTTGAGGTGATGGTTGTTCAGGATAAGGGCCTCAGCCCCAGCATCCCGGGCTATGAACATCATCTCGGAGGTGGAAGGTGATGTGGCCTCATAGGTGACAAGAGCCGCCTTTCCACCAGCGGAGTTCCATTTGGACTGGTCAGTTCCGTTCCCGACAGGATAGATCTCCAGGTCCGTGGAGTGGGCCATTGGTCCACTGGCTGCTGACCTGGAACCTGAATACCCCTGGACAACATAGTCCACGGTATGCTCGAACCGTTGAGGTGTGGAACCGAACATGGGAAACCGCATGAACGGCCCGTATGATATGATGGAGACCTCAGCCTTGTGTATCTCAAAGACCTCAGCATCATATTCCTCGATCATGACCTGGTCCAGTCCAGCCTTGTTGAACTGGTCAGCGACATACTGGGCACCCTTCATCTCTGCTTCGGACCCACCAGGTCGTGGACCCAGTCCAGTCAGATAGGTCTCATCAGCATAGGCTGCTTCTTCATCGAAGTCGATGATGGTCAGACCTGGGTCGGACTCGAAGATAGAGCCACCGCTCTGCGCAAGTACCGCAACACCAATGATGCCAACAAGAACAAGACTTGCTACGACGGCAGCCACGATGATCTGTGTCTTCCTCGAGCCTGGTAGTTCAACCATCGTGGTGTAATACCCTCTCTTTCATTTTACCATTATGGTCATCTAACCACTGAAGGTAACATCAGCATATGACGTTGGAAAGACACTTGGCTATCAGAAAGGATTATATATCTGTGAGTTCATTACAATGAGTAGACAACCCCCGGTTACCTAGTGCCCAACGATGGTGAAAAGATGACCCCGCCAGCAAAGAACACGAACAAGGGCCAGACAGCCCCTCGCAAGCGTAAACCCGTCATCGAGACGACCTCCGACGACAACGGTTCCACACTGTATGTCGAACTCCCAGGAGTGGAGGGAAAGGACATCAACGTCGATTTTGACGGCAGCAAGATGAAGATCACTGCTGGTTCTGGAGACAGGCTCTACGCAGGCGAGAAGAAGCTTGGGTTCACACCGGACATGGACAGGATGGAAGCATCCCTGGACAACGGCATCCTCACCATCTTCCTCCCAAAGGTCGGAGGTGACGTCAAGACACCTCTGAAGAGCCAGAAGGGATGCGAGGTGGAGGATGTGGCAGATCGAGCCCAAAGCGCCCTTGCAGATGCCGAGGCAAAGGCCAAGGCCTTGGAGGAGTCCCTGGAGACCGTCAGTTACCAGCTGGAGCGTTACAAGGCGGACTTTGCGAACTTCCGAAACCGGAGCGCCAAGGACAAAGAGGACCATGCAGCATCCCAGATGGAGGCTGTTATGTCCGACCTCGTTCCAGTGCTGGACACTCTAGACCTTGCTCTGGACTCTATGGTCAAGGGGGGTATGGACGAGCGCTACATCAAGGGAATAGAGGGTGTGCGGATGCACTTCCTTCAGTCCCTGGAGAAGAACGGGATAACCAGGATCGACTGTCTTGGCAAGCAGTTCGACCCTGCGCTCCACCACTCAATTGGTACTGTAGATGACGACTCTGTAGAAGAAGAGACCATCGTCAGGGTACAGCGTGAAGGGTTCATGTTCGCTGGGAAGGTCATCAGGGAGCCAGAGGTATTCATTTCGAGCAAAGGCAAAGGGACCGGCCAAAAGGGTTCCGGGAAATGATCGATCTCATAGGAGGTACGTAAAATGGGAAAAGTAATAGGAATAGACCTGGGAACGACAAACTCTGTCGTTGCCGTTGTGGAAGGCGGCGAACCCGTGGTCATCCCGAACTCAGAGGGTTCGAGGACCACTCCGTCCGTCGTCAGCGTCAATAAGAAAGGAGGACGACTGGTTGGCCAGATAGCCAAGCGCCAGTCCATCACGAACCCCGACAACACCATCGCCTCGATAAAGAGGAGGATGGGAAAGAAGACCAAGGTCAAGATGGCTGGCAAGAAGTATACGCCGCAGGAAGTATCGGCCATGGTCATCAAAAAGCTCAGGACCGATGCCGAGAGCTATCTTGGCGAGAAGGTCACTGAGGCCGTGATCACGGTTCCAGCATACTTCGAGGATGCCCAGAGGCAGGCCACAAAGGATGCCGGCAAGATCGCTGGTCTCGAGGTAAAGAGGATCATCAACGAGCCAACCGCGGCTGCCCTGGCATATGGTCTGGACAAGGACCAGGACCAGATCGTTCTAGTTTTCGACCTTGGAGGTGGGACCTTTGATGTGTCGCTCCTCTCCATCGGTGGAGGTGTTTTCGAGGTCAAGGCTACCAGCGGAAACAACAAGCTGGGTGGCGACGATTTCGACAAGCGCGTCATCACATGGATGGCCGACGAGTTCGAAAAGGAGCACGACATCGACCTTCGGGACGACATCCAGGCCCTTCAGAGGCTCAAGGAGGCTGCAGAGAAGGCGAAGATCGAACTGTCCGGATCAACGACCACCAGCATCAACATCCCCTTCATCACACAGACCGACGAGGGACCGCTCCATATCGACCTGGAGCTTTCCAGGGCCAAGTTCGAGGACCTGTGCTCTGACCTCATCGAGGGCACCATGGGACCGACCAAGAGGGCCCTCAAGGATGCAAAGCTCAAGCCTGCCGACGTGGACAAGATCCTTCTTGTGGGTGGTTCCACAAGGATCCCCAAGGTCCAGGCAGTTCTCCAGGACCTCATGGGCAAGGAGCCTTCCAGGGAGGTCAACCCTGACGAGTGTGTCGCTATCGGAGCGGCCATCCAGGGTGCTATCATGGGTGGCGAGATCAAAAAGGACCTGCTCCTTGTTGATGTGACACCACTGTCACTGGGCGTTGAGACCCTCGGTCAGGTCATGACCAAGGTCATCAACAGGAACACCAAGATCCCTTGCAAGAAGTCCAAGACGTTCTCCACGGCTGCGGACAACCAGACCCAGGTGGACATCCACGTCCTCCAGGGCGAGAGGGCCATGGCCACGGACAACAAGACCCTTGGGATGTTCTCGCTTGTAGGAATTCCACCAGCACCACGAGGGATACCACAGATAGAGGTGACCTTCGAGATAGATGTGAACGGTATCGTTCACGTGTCCGCCAAGGATATGGCCACCGGCAACTCGCAGGACATCACCATCACCGGCACTGGTGCCCTCTCCGACGAAGACATCGACAGGATGGTGGACGAGGCCGAATCCCATGAGGAAGAGGACAAGAAGCGCAAGGAGCGCGTTGACACCATCAACCAGGGTACCAACCTCGTCTATGCCACCGAGAAGGCCATGAAGGACCTGGGTGACAAGCTCGACGACGATAAGAAGGCCGAGATCCAGGAGCCACTGGACAACCTGAAGAAGGTGCTGGAGGACGAGGACGATATCGATCTGGAGAGGCTCAAGAAGAAGATGGAGAAGCTCACAGAGGTCTCCAACAAGATCTTCTCCGAGGTCTACGCCCAGGCACAGCAGCCACAGGGCGGGGAGGGTGGTGCTGCCCCACCACCACAGGAAGAGGAAGACGAGGAAGATGACGACGACGACCCACTGCCAAGGAAGAAGAAGAGCGGCAGGAAGAAGAAGGTCGTCGACGTCGACTACGAAGACGTGGACGATTGAGCAAAAGGTTTTAGGCCAGGCAAGTCCTGGCCTTTTTTATATTTCATACAGGGCGGTATGAACTGTGGGTAAGGATTACTATGAAGTGCTCGGTGTCTCGCGTGAGGCCTCCGAGGAAGAGATAACTCAGTCCTACCGCAAGCTCGCCCTGAAATACCACCCTGACAGGAACCCTGACGACAAGGACGCAGAGGCCAAGTTCAGGGAGGCTACAGAGGCCTACGACGTTCTTTCGGATGCTGATAAACGAAAGATGTACGATGAGACCGGTCGGGTCGAGGACGACATGGGCGGTCCACAGGGATACGGAAGCCCTGGGTCTTACTATCAACAGGTGGACCTTGCAGAGTTGCTTCGAAGAGTGGGGTCCTGGGGATTCGAGGACATCTTCGGAGGGGGAAGGAGGCGAAGGCGTAGACCATCTGTGGACGATCCACTGACCGGGAACGATCTGCGGGCCGACATCACCATCGATTTCATGGAAGCTGTGTTCGGGACCAAGAAGATGGTGTCAGTTCCTCGAAAGCAGGTCTGTAGCAAGTGTAAGGGCAAAGGTACCACATCCACTGATGGATGGGAGACCTGTGAGACCTGTGGGGGAACTGGTGCCCAAACATCAGTGACCAGGATGGGACCCATGCAGTTCTCTTCAACAAGACCATGCTCGGCCTGTGGTGGTAAAGGGATGAAGCTCAACGATCCTTGTAAAAAGTGTGGTGGGGAAGGTAGGATAGACAAGAAGAACAAGATAGAGCTGGACATCCCGCATGGAATAGAGGACGGCTCTACGATGCGTGTTGCTGACAAGGGTGATGACGGGGTCAATGGTGGTGCAGCCGGGGACCTTTATGTTGTGGTCCATGTTGATGATCACAAGTTCTTCAGAAGGCACGGCTACGACATCACCTGTGAGATCCCCATCAGCATCACACAAGCCGCGCTCGGTGACACGATAAACATTCCGACCGTCGATGGGCCTGCTAGGTTGGCGATCCCGAAGGGTACACAGACCCATACCGTGCTTCGGTTGAAGGGCAAAGGTGTTCCTCATCTTCGAGGTAGGGGAAGGGGTGATCAATATGTCCGTGTTATTCTGCACACACCTCAGAAACTGTCGATGAAGGAGAGGTCCTTGCTAAAGAATTTTGAAAAGCAACGGCCATCTAAAAAAGAGTACGAAGTGGATGATGGGGTTTAGGCGGCTAGTGGAGCAAAGGCACGAAATTATTGGAAATGAATTGATATCCACAGCGACAGCATTCGTAAGTAGACAGCTGTGGATATCAACCTCTCTTTCTCGTTTCGGGACTTTGTGTAATCTGCTCGCCTAAACCCCACACTGTCATATGTCCAACTACATTTCTTCGTCGAGTTTATCGCATCGAAATGTAATTGCCACTACCGCGCCCGGTCGTCGAAGCTAGCGAAGGCGCTTGTGCCTTGGACAAAGGTCTAAATATAGCCAACTTAGTTTATCCAAGGTCTAGGTTCATAACTTTGTTAGTTTTCGACCCCTGTTCTTTACAAGATAATAATGTCAATTCCACCATTTGCAACAATTATTAAATATATTATACCATTCCACTCCAGCTCTAGGGGGACCTATGTTCCTTACCTGATATCGGTGCTAAAATGGCCAACGATGGACAGATGACCTACAAGTGCCCACATTGCACTAACAACTTCAAGGTAGCCAAGCCTGTCCGCACCTCCGTCATCACCTGCCCACACTGCTTGAAGATGGTGACGGTCAACCCTCCAAAGGAGGCTCCAGAAGCTACTCCATCTCAGAGTGGACCCGTTAACATCTCGGGCTCCATGGAGGATGAGAACGGTAGCCATGAGCAGAAAGAGAAACGATATCGGAGCAAAGGAAAGCAGTATACCTGGAAGAGGTCCGCCCCTTGGATGTCGCTTACTGATTCTATACAGAAGGAAGGCATCATTGACGATATTGAGAAGCTTGATGAGCAGCAGGACCTTGCAGACCTTGATGCGGCCATCTCCAAGATCACTGACCATCATGAGATGGACAGACGGATGAAAAGGGTCGAGGAGCTCGAGCGTATCGAAGAGGCCGTTGAGACGAAAAAGGTACAGCTCGAGTCGGAAAAGGAGACCCTGGACCGACAGAAGGTCGAGCTGGACAAGCTCCGAGGCCAGCTAAAAGGCAAGGAAGAGCAGCTTGTTGCCAAAGAGACCCAGTTGAAACAGAAGAA
>JANQNL010000097.1 GCA_028279585.1 Thermoplasmatota archaeon | reverse complement strand
CATCATAGACCGTCATGAACGATGAGATGTCAGAGCTTGCCTTGCCATATGAGGAATCGAAGATCAGTCGAAGGTCGTATGTGCCAGGAACAAGTTCCTCTGGCAACTTCACCTTGATCGTGAGAGGCCGCTGTTGGACCAGGGATACCTTCTTGCCTTTCTCGACAACCATCTCCTGACAATCATCCTGGCCAGCAAGTAGTGCGATGATGTCCATGCTTCCCCTGATCTTGGGAGAGGTCATACCGATGGACCATATAGTGAGCTCAGCCTCTGAACAAGCCTCGCATGTTACTGGTTCCTTCATCTCTAGCTTTATTTCAGGGGTGACGACCTTGAGGTCCATGGATGTCTCGAACAGTGTGGTGTTGAACTCATCATGGCTGACGTGGATGCGAAGTGAATGCCTTCCCAGAGGCATATCGGTGGTCGGAAGGACAAGGTCCATCTCGGTCACTCCATCCTCTATCGGGAACTCCATGTCAGAGGTCCTCTTCCCATCTGTTGCGCATGCACCTTCTACAAAGGGTAGGATCTCCTCGGAAGGACCACCAGACCATTCTTCTACAAGTGAAAGTGACTGGTATGGGTCCTCCTCGTTAGCCTCCAGTTTCAGATGCAGTTTGATCGGAGTGCCCTGGGGTATCTCATCAGACCCCAGGTTCGCCTCTCCAGAAAGTTTGGCGCTAAGACCACACCCAGCGGCCTTGATGTAAAGTGTGTCCTCGTAGGCAGGCATCCTATCACCTATCCTATCCATGTGCAATCTACTATCTTACGTAATGTCGCGATGGCAGATAATGCTGCTAGGTAACTGGTCTTGGGATTGGTCATGGAAGGGGAGTTCGACACTACGCATGTGCATTCACCGAAACGTCCCTGGAACTTGAGCTCATGTCTGTTCACAGTGATGGCTGGGTCTGCGATGAGCTTGACCTTGGTCCTTTCTGTTCCGATCCCAGCTACAGAAACTGTGGTGGATACATTGAGGTTCTTCGGGAACAGGACTGCAGCTTCTTTTGCTTGTCCCTCGAAGATTACGACTGGTTCCTTTAGGTTCATCAGGTCGATCCCCTGATCGTGGACGTACTTTACCCCGAGGAACGATTTAGGATGTTTTGTAGTGGTAAGTGTAACATGGTCCATCTGGGCCTCAACAGCAGAACCTAGGCCATCTGTACCAACGACCCCGCCAGATGGGATGAAGATGTTCGCCTTGTTGCTCTTTGCAGCTTTCCTCATATCCTGCCAAAGCTCATCGTCTGTAAGGGCAGCTACTGAAAGGACCATCAGATCGATGCCAGATGACAGGACTTGAACACCACATTCCTTGACGGCCACAGGAGATGCGCACTCAACGACAAGGTCCAGGTCTCGTAGGAATCCTTCCATGTCGTTCATGGTGTGTGATATGCCCTTTTTGTGCTTCTGGGCCATGGCCATCGGTCTTGAGGTATCAATGTCTGTGAACTTGACGACCTCTATCTCTGGCATGGAGTCTGCGGCCTCAGCGATAGTTGAACCAATGAAACCGCAACCGATGATACCGATGTTCAAGAGCTCACCCCGAAGGTCATTCCACGGCCTTTGAGACCTTTACCTTTGCGGGGCGAATGACCTTGTCCTTCATAAGGTACCCCTTTTGTACCTCTTCTATTACAGTATCCTCTGCGAACCTGTCCGTAGGTACGGTCTCGATAGCCTCATGCATGAACGGGTCGAACTCCTCATGCATCGCTGGGATCGGCTCTACACCTTCTTCCTTGAGAGTATCGAGCAGCTGTTTGTGGATGGCTTGCATACCGTCCATGAAGGATGTGATCGACTTCTCCGCCTCACTATCGGTCTTCTCGTAGGCCTCCAGGGCCCTTTCGAAGTTGTCGACCACGTCAAGGACGCTTGCAATGAGATCGATGTTAGCGAACTCCCGCACCTCATCCATCTTATCGGAGGTCATCTTCCGGTAGTTCTCAAAATCAGCTTTAAGCTTTAAATATGCGGCCTGGCCCTCCTCCTCATCGTCCCCACCAGCTTCATAGACCTCGGTGTCCTCATCGTCCTCTTCCAGGACGAACACACCTTCTGCTCTTTCTAGACCCTCGGTCGAATCAGATACGAGCTCCATTGTCTGCATCTGGCGTTTGAGGAGCAGATGGACGGCATACTCCTTGGCCTCAATGGCCCTTTCCAGGGCAAGATCGTAATCTCCGTCTTCCATAGGTTCCCTTGCAGCCCGGAACAGCTCTTCGGGCTTGGTCATATCTATACCATAGCTTTGAAGCTCAACGAGCTTGGCCTTGACCTGCTTCAGGACTTCGACGACCTCAAGTGACTTGACGGCGGACTCCATGGATTTTCTAGCTGAGGAAATGAAGTCCTCCACAGCATCGTAATCACGGTTGCGCATGGCAGCCTTGGCAAGGTCCACGAACTTCTTTGCCTCTGCAGTGTTAATGCCCTTTTGCGAGAGCTTCTGGATCTCTGCCAGGGCCTCCTGGGCAAGGTTTGCTGCGTGGACATATTTGTCACGCTCTTCCCTAGCTATGGTGATCTCTGCCCGGGCCTCTTCAACAAGCCCTATAGCGACGTTGAACCGCTTGTTGGTCATGGCAGCTCTGACGTTCTCCAACAGCTGCTCGACCTTGGCAGTGTCAGCACCTAGGCCCTTGGCCTCATGGGCTTCCATGAACACCTCCTGGGCCATTGTGGCGGCCTTCACTTGGAGCTCCTCGTCGTCCGGTGGTGGAGCCTCCTCTGGTTTCTCCTCTGGAGGTTGTTCTTCTTCGGTCTCGGGTTCTTCTTCGATATCAGAGAAAAGGGAGGCGATCTCCTCCAGTGAAGTGAAGTGTTTCTTGTCATCCTCTGGCTGCTCTGGTTTCGGTGTCTCCTCTTTCTGCTGCTGAAGCTTTTCCTTGTTAAGGACATAGCCACAAGAGTCGCATATCGCGTCCTCTTCGCCTATTTCTTCCTTGCAGATAGGACATTCCATGGGACCACCGAACACCTGGGGTGAGCTGTCATCATATCAGATGCTATAAGTCAGTTCACGGACCGATATCGTTAGCTGACCAGTCCCTGAATCAGGGTCGTTAGATAAATAGTTATAGCTCACAGGCATTCACTAAAATCGCAGTGACATAGACGAAGCTAGGTGACCATTATGACAGCGACTATCATAGATGGAAGAAAGACTGCAAAGCAGGTCAGACATGATGTCAGCATTCAGGTCCAGGACTTCACAGCCAGGTATGAACGCAAGCCGAAGCTTGCCGTGATCCTGGTCGGGGATAACAGTGCATCCAAGGTCTACATCGGTCAGAAGGAAAAAGCCTGTGTCGAAGTAGGCATAGACAGCGTGACCATCACCTTGAGCCCTTCTGTAGGAATGGACGGTCTCATGGGCGAGGTCAAGCGTCTCAACGAGGACCCGAACGTTGATGGTATCCTTGTCCAACTACCACTTCCAGAGGATTTTGATGAGACAGCGATCATTGAGGCCATCGATCCCCTCAAGGACGTAGACGGATTCCATCCCGTGACCATAGGTCGCCTGGTCGCCGGTGATGATACACTCTTCCCATGCACACCCAATGGCATAGTCGAGCTGTTGGTCAGGTATGGTATCGAGACCAAGGGAAAGCACGTCGTCATAGTCGGAAGGTCGAACATCGTCGGAAAACCCTTAGCAAACCTCCTGTTGCGCAGAGGGAACAGAGGAGATTCAACAGTAACGGTCTGTCACTCCCGCACAAATGACCTCGCCCAATACACTCGACAGGCCGATATCCTTGTTGCTGCTATTGGAGTCCCAGACTTCATCCAGGCAGACATGGTCAAGGACGGTGTGGTCGTAATAGACGTGGGGATCAACAGGATCTCTGCACCATCCACAAAGAGAGGATACAAGCTCGTCGGGGACGTGGACTATGATGAGGTCTCGGAGAAGGCTTCAGCCATCACTCCTGTCCCAGGTGGGGTCGGTCCAATGACGGTTGCAATGCTAATGCTCAATACTGTGACCGCTGCTCGGACCCGTGAAGGTATGCTTGGTCCAAAGGACCATACTCTGGAAGAGTTCTAGACCTATCAGATAGTATCCAGAGCCTTGCAGATATTCTCAAAGATATCAGCGATGGCTCCGTTGCCATCTACCTCGACCAGAAGGCCCTTGTCCTTGTAGTGGTCGATCAGAGGTTTTGTGTTGTTGACGTAAGTGTCCAATCTGGACCTGACGGTCTCCTCGTTATCGTCAGACCTCTGGTAGAGATTTCCTCCACACGCATCGCACATGTCCGCGACCGCTGGTGGTTTGTAAAGCATATGGAATACAGCGTTACATGCCTCGCAGGTCCTCCTGCCAGTGAGCCTTGCCACAAGCGACTCAAGCTCCACATCGATGTTCACAACAGCATCCAGGTCTGTGATGTCCTCTAATAGTACAGCCTGGTTCTGGGTCCTCGGGAACCCATCGAGGATGAAACCGTCCTTGCAATCGTCCTGGGCAAGCCTCTCCTTCATAAGGCCGACCACAAGCTCGTCAGGCACAAGCCTTCCAGCCTTCATGTGGCCATTTGCTTCCTTGCCAAGCTCTGTTCCATTGGCAACTGCAGCTCTCAAAAGGTCGCCTGTGGAGATCTGTGGGATCCCATACCTGTCGACCAACTGCTGTGCCTGTGTTCCCTTTCCGGCTCCTGGAGCTCCTAATAGGACGAGTTTCATTTTCTCACCGACCGGGTAATGTGCCTGGGGTATTTGGCTTTTCAGATTACTTATTTATATCTAAGTACACAATATAAGAAAGATGCCAAGCAGGATGGTCCTTGTAACCTCAATTGTCCTCATCATCATTGCATGCTCTGCACTGATAGGGACAGCAGAGGAGACCATCCCTACCCGAGCCCTCCAGGAATATTCTGTGCACTCTGAAAAGTCCAGCTACTACCTTGATGTGGACAAGGACAACCCGACACTGTACATAGTGATCATCGTCTCGAACATCGGCAAGTCCAAGGTCCCGTTCAATGTGACGGTGGAATATCAAGACCTCTCCCAGACCACCGCTATGCTTGATCCTGGGGACTCAGAGTCATTGACCTTCACGATACCACGTCCGGACCTGGCCTATGCTGATGCAACGGGAGACAACCATCCACGGACGGTGACGTTCCATGCTTATCCAGGACAAACCGTGGGATTGTATCCCACAGACCTTTACGTCCCGATAACGATCAATCAATACCATGGCCTGGACCTTCTGGACCTGCAGGTTGTCCCGAACGTGGTCAATGACGGAGCGCTCATCGACATACAGTTGACCGTCAACAACACTGGGAACCACTATACGACGGTTATCTACAAGCTCTATGTCGATGGTAAGGAGGTATATAGCTCGTCTAAGACCCTTACTCGAGGCTTCCACACGCTTCTCCACCTTTACTGGACCGCATCTACCGGGAACCATACCATCACGGCAGAGGTCGTAGATACAACGGCCATTGCAAATGGCAAGTCGGAGATAATCGTCACAGAGACCATTTTCGTCAATGTTCCAGAACCTGATGATACTGGCCAGGACCCGTTCAAAGTGTTCGTAGTGCTGGGCATTGTGGCAGCAGTTCTTGTCATCGGTCCCATCATTATCTATATCGCGATAATGAAGAACCGGAAAAAGGATTAGACTACACGCTTGAATTTCTTCTCAAGCTCCTGGCTGGTCATGACCAGGTGTGTCGGTCGTCCATGCGCACATACGAAAGGATTGTCCAGCTCGAAAAGTCCTGCAACTATCTTTCTCATCCCGGGTGCATCAAGGACCTCTCCTGCCCTTACTGCACGCTTACATGCCATGGTCTGAAGGACCCGAAGTCTTCGGTCTGCGATATCCGATACCTTGGAGCTCTGGATGAACTCCTCCACCATGGTCTCCAGTTCCTCATGGGTAAGGGTTACGCCAACTGCAGTAGGGACCTTTCGGACGATCATCTCGGAAGTTCCGAACGGTTCGATGGCAAAGCCCATCTCTGAAAGCATCTCCATCATCTCCTCCAGAGCTGCGATCTGTGTCTTGGACAGGGTCATGACAACAGGGTCGATGAGCTCTTGGCCAGCACCTTTGTCCGCCTCCACCTCCTTTTCTATCCTCTCAAGTTCCACGCGTTCTGCGAGTGCGTGCTGGTCGACGATCACCATCCCCTGGTGGCTTTCACAGATGATGTAGGTGAGGTCTATCTGACCTATTGGACGCAGGGGTGGAAGTCCATGCTGGTTGCCGATACCAACATACTCGCTGACGACCTCTGATGGTTCCTCGTCCGAGAAGAGGGAGGTCTGGAACAATGCTGGTGGATAGTACTCCATGTCCAGGGCGTCCACGTCCGCAAGCTTTGCACCAGTGCTGGGTGCTACGGCCTCTTCAACGAAGGTCGACTGCATAGCTGTGTGCTCGGTGCCATGTCCATCCTCAAGGTCTATGGTCACAGAAGATGTTCTCACAGCCTCTGCGATGGCGTCCTTGACAGCGCTTCGCAATGATGTGGGGTTCCTGAACCTGACCTCAGACTTTGCAGGATGCACGTTCACATCCACGGATGCTGGTGCGCACAGGACATCAAGGACGAACACCGGATGGGCGTGGACCATCGTCGATGTCCGTACTGCGTCATAGACCGCCTCCCTGACCTCCTTGGACTGGACAGGCCTTTCGTTCACGGTCACAAGCTGTTTTCGGGAGTTCTTGACGTAAACACCGGGTGCAGAGATGAAACCCTGGACCGCGAACTGCTCGTCCTCTCCTCCCCAATCGACCTCGATGAGGTCTCGTGCGGTCTCAACTCCCCATACCTGGGCCAGAGCGTCTCGAGCTATCCCGCTTCCAGCTGTAGTCAGCGTGTTGTTGCCATCGACTATGAGCTTGAACCTCACATCCGGGTTCGAGATCGCATACGATCTTATCACCTGCGTTATGTTCGCAAGCTCTGTGGCATCGCTTTTAAGGAACTTCTTTCGCGCGGGGGTGTTGAGGAACAGGTCATTGACCTTTATGGTCGTACCTACAGCTCCACCCCAACTTTCAGTAGATGCAAGCTTACCCTCCTGGATGACACAGCGGGTGCCCTCCAGTTCCTCCCCAGTGGCAACGTCCGAGCCCTTGTAGAGCTCAGGGTTTGGTTTCGTAACAAGTTCGATGAGGGAAACTGCAGCGATACTGGACAGTGCCTCGCCTCGAAAACCCAGGGTTGCTATCGCATCAAGGTCATCTGTCCCGACTATCTTGGATGTAGCATGCTTCAAAAAGGCCACCCTGACGTCTGCAGGGGACATCCCCTCCCCATCGTCAGTGATACGTATAAGCTTCTTTCCCGCCCCCTCGATCTCCACGACCACCTCAGATGCTTGGGCGTCCAGGGAGTTCTCTACGAGCTCTTTCACGACGGATGCTGGCCTCTGGACAACTTCTCCAGCGGCGATCCTATTGTAGGTCTGACTGTCGAGAAGATTGACCTTCTGGAGCATGCTCGGTCAACGGTCTAAGGTAAGTAATACATATCGGTCCTAGAACATCTTGAGATATCTCTGCCCCATCTCAACATGCTTGTCCCCCTCCTCCTCAACTGGCTCTCCATGTCCAGGATATAATCCGTCCACATCAAGACCTGCAAGTCTATCTATCGATGCTGAAAGCTTTGATAGGTTGCCCCCAGGCAGGTCCCAGCGTCCAACTCCCCCATGTGTGAATATGGTGTCCCCAGAGATAAGGACCTTGATCTTCTCGCAGTAGAGGCAGACAGAACCCTCGGAATGTCCAGGGGTGTCCATTACCATGAACTCCTCATCTCCCATGGTAATTGTGTCTGGTTCCCCGATGACCTTGATGTCCGCAACCTTTTTCAAGCCCCTGCCAAAGAGAATGGCTCCAGAACGGACCATGTCTCCCTTGGTGAGAATGCTTGCAGTCTGCTCCGAGGCGAGAACGTCCGCACCGGTAGCTTCAGCGATCCCTGCGACCCCGCCCACATGGTCGATATGCTCATGGGTCAGAACGATCTGGTGCAGTTTTCCTCCATCCAAGGCCTTCTCGATGGCCTCGATGGTCTTTTCGTTGTATGATCCTGTCCCAGTATCTATCAAGGTGTTCTTCTTCCCAGTGACCAGATACATCGAGGAGTCGAAACCGCCAGAGATGAAGGTGATTATCTTCATGAAGGCACCGTCAAGGCAAAGGTTCCGGGATAGATACCTTTTTCTGTGAACCCGAATAACGCCTCGCGTCGGAAGAGGGTATTAAAAGCGTTGCGTAACTCTTTTTAATACCTCCCGTTAATTCTGTCTTTAGGCAAAGCCGCCTGAACAAAGGCAGCTCTAGCCCTGCTTTTTGTAGAAAACTATTTATAGGAATTGTCCTATGACGCGAAAGTCCGCCCAGGGTCATCTCTCATACTATCCAGCAATAACACCTTGAGAGTAGGCTTTCTCTCCCCCCAGAAGGGAGTACCGGGCGAGGCGGGTCGGTGGGCCTGTAGCTCAGCTAGGTACGTCTGGCTCAATGGGTCAGGCGCTGCAAAGAGCATCCGGCTTTTAACCGGGTGGTCGAGGGTTCGAATCCCTTCAGGCCCGCTCACACGCACAATAACGCGGACCGACTGGCGTCAACTCCCAAGGTCCGTTCATACGCAACCCCGTGTTCCAATGACGTCTTGGACCACGACACGGACACCCAGTGTCCATCGAGGAGAAACCTGCATGGTGGAGTCTCGAACCGCATCTACCCCCGAATACCGGTATATACACGCCTGTGCGCGTCCATCTAGGACCCACCCTACTTCTATACATAGCTACAGCGTAAATCTGACCGGTAAGTGTCCCAAGTCCAGGAGGTATCCCAATGCCTAGGATCGACGTTCTATGTCATTATATGGTGCCGAAGCACACGCTGCTGACCGAGGATGAGGTCGCAGAAGTGCTCGAAAATTTCAAGATTACAAAGAATCAGCTGCCCAAGATCCTTCGACAGGACCCGGCAGCCAGAGCGATAAACGCCGCCGAGGGCGACGTTGTCAAGATCGAAAGGGAGAGTTCTACAGCAGGACATTGCGTCGCCTACAGGCTCGTAGTGGACAAGGAGACCTTGATCTAATAGACCAGACCCCGAACAGGTACGGTGGTTCATTTGAGAGAGATAGTAAGGGCATTCTTCAAAGAGAGAAGCATTGTTAACCATCACATTGCTTCGTTCAACGACTTCCTCCCCACCCACGATAATCCAAACAGTTGGATGCAGCAGATCGTCAACAGCACCAGGATAGGTGATGTAGAGAACGATACCGGCATCATCAGGTTGGACGTGGACAAGCTCAACGAGGAGAACATCGACATCCGGCTTGGCCGGATAAGTGTCGGTAACCCCATCGTAAAGGAGGCCAACGGCGCCACACACGAGCTTACTCCGATGGAGGCCAGGTTAAGGAACGTAACCTACAAGGCCCCCATTTTCCTGGAGTTCACGATAGTGGAGAACGGGATAGACAGGGAGCCAGAGCGAGTAAGGATCGGTGACCTCCCGATCATGATAAAGTCCAAGAGGTGTAACATACACAGGGACAATATCAAGACCGAGAGGGAGCTCACAGATGATCAGTACTACCAGAAGCTCGTCGAGATGGGCGAAGACCCACTGGACCCTGGTGGCTACTACATCATATCCGGGACAGAGAGGGTTCTCATATCCCTCGAGGACCTGGCACCTAACAGGGTGATGGTGGAGTTCAACGAGCGCTACGGAAGGGCCATGGAGGTCGCCAAGGTCTTCTCGCAGAGAGAAGGTTACAGGGCACTCACCCTTGTAGAGCTTAGAAAGGATTCGACGCTCCAGGTATCTGTTCCTGCAGCAAGCGGCAACATCCCGCTGGTCGTTCTCATGAAGTCCCTCGGAATGGAGTCGGACGAGGAGATCGCCAAGGCCATCGTTTCGGACAACAGGATGGAGAACATCGTCCTGGCAAACATCGAGGACAGCATCGAGAACCACAAGGTGATGACCACCGCTGATGGTATCAACTACCTCGAGAAGAAGTTCGCAACAGGTCAGGCCAAGGAATACAGAGAGAAGAAGGTCGCATCCATCATCGACAGGTCACTCCTGCCTCATCTGGGTGACCAGAGGAAAGACAGGTACAGGAAAGCCATCTTCCTGGGAAGGATAGCAAGGTCAGTTCTCGAACTTCACCTGGGTATCAGGAAGGAGGACGACAAGGACCACTACGCCAACAAGCGTGTGAAGTTGTCCGGTGACCTGATGGAGAACCTGTTCAGGATCGCATTCACAACTCTGATGAAGGACCTCAAGTATCAGCTCGAGAGGGGCATTGTCAGGAAGAGGAAGCTTAAAATCTCTTCCGCTATCAGGCCAGATGTCCTCTCCCAGAGACTCCTTCACGCTCTTGCTACCGGCAACTGGGTCGGCGGCAGGGCAGGTGTGTCCCAGCTCCTTGACAGGACATCCAACATCGCAACGCTTTCACATCTTCGACGTGTCACATCACCTCTGACCCGTTCACAGCCTCACTTCGAGGCCCGTGACCTTCACCCCACACAGTGGGGTAGGTTGTGTCCAAACGAGACACCAGAAGGTCAGAACTGCGGCCTTGTCAAGAACTTGGCCCTCATGGTGGACATTTCAGAAGGATATGATGATAAGAAGATCATTGACCTGCTCATCGAGATGGGTGTCAGGCCTGTGAAGACCGACTCTGACATCGTTCAGGCAAGGGTCTACGTCAATGGTAACCTAATAGGTATATATGAAGACCCAAAGAAGCTTGTCAACGAGATAAGGCAGAGGAGGCGGCAGGGAACCCTAGCTGTTCCATCCGAGAAGTCCCAGGAGGTCAATGCCCGGTTCCAGGAGGAGATGAATGCGGTCATAATCAACTGCGACGAAGGCAGGGTCAGGCGCCCTCTGTTCGTTGTTGAGGATGGCAAGATCCTCCTGTCCAAGAGACAGCTCGAGAGGCTGCGAAAGGGGAAGATGGGCATCAAGGACCTCATCCTCGAAGGTGTCATCGAATATATCGATGCAGAAGAGGAAGAGAACACTTACATCGCCATCGACAAGGACAAGCTCGTGGATGGTCACACTCATATGGAGATCGACCCGATGCTCATCCTTGGTGTGGCAACAGGTCTTGTTCCTTACTCCCCGCATAACTCGTCACCAAGGTGTACCATGGGAGCAGGAATGGCGAAGCAGACCCTTGGTCTTGGAGCATCCAACTTCAGGATCAGGCCGGATACAAGGGCGCACATGCTGCACTATCCACAGATGCCGATGGCCCAGACAGAGACAATGACCTTCGTCAACTTCCAGAAGAGACCAGCAGGTCAGAACTTCGTTGTTGCGGTCATCTCTTTCTTTGGTTACAACATGGAAGATGCTCTGATATTCTCCAGGTCGTCCCTGGACCGTGGCCTTGGAAGGTCCACGTTCTTGAGGACCTACTCCGTAGAAGAGAGGAGATATCCTGGAGGCCAGGAGGACCACATCGAGATCCCATCCCCAGATGTTAGGGGCGCAAGGGCGGACCTTGCCTACACACATCTGGGCGAGGATGGTCTCATATCCCCAGAGATAGAGGTCACTGGCAAGGACGTCCTCATCGGTAAGACGTCCCCACCAAGGTTCCTTGAGGAACAGACGGACTTCCTTACCCCTCAGAAGAGGCGTGAGACCTCTGTCACCGTCAGGCACGGCGAGCATGGCTGGGTCGACAACGTGATGCTCACAGAGTCCGAGAACGGCTCAAAGCTTGTGAAGGTCACAGTTAGGGACCAGAGGGTCCCAGAGATCGGCGACAAGTTCGCATCCAGGCACGGACAGAAGGGTGTTATCGGTCTTATCCTCCCACCAGAGGACCTTCCGTTCAACGCCTCCGGCACACCACCGGACCTCATCGTCAACCCGCACGGTATCCCATCCCGAATGACCGTGGCCCACGTTCTTGAGCTCATCGGTTGTAAGATGGGCGCGATGAAGGGTAGGTGGATCGATGCCACACCGTTCAGTGGCGAGAAGGAGGAGGACCTGCGAAAGGGACTTGTAGAGGCTGGCTTCAAGCACTCCGGCAAGGAGATCCTCTACGACCCAAGGACAGGACGCATCCTTCAGGCCGAGATCTTCAAGGGTATCATCTACTACCAGAAGCTGCACCACATGGTCACCGGTAAGATGCACGTCAGGTCCAGAGGACCTGTGCAGATCCTTACCAGGCAGCCTACAGAAGGTAGGGCCCGTCAGGGAGGTCTCCGGTTCGGTGAGATGGAGCGTGACTGCCTCATCGCCCATGGTGTATCCATGGTCATCAAGGACCGTCTCCTGGACGAGTCCGATGGAACGCAGCAGTACGTCTGCGGCAATCCAAGCTGCGGGAACGTCGCAATGCTTGACAGGAGAGGTTTCCTCCGATGTCCAGTGTGCGGCGACAGCGGTAATATCTATCCAATTCAGACCAGTTATGCCTTCAAGCTCCTGGTCGACGAGCTCAAATCAATGGGAGTGGCCCTTAGACTACACCTGGAGGACTTGAAATGATGTCGACGTCCATACCAAAGAGGATCGAGAAGATCCAGTTCGCTCTGCTCTCACCTAAAGAGATAAGGGCGATGTCTGCCACCAAGATAATCACAGCAGATACCTACGACGACGATGGTTTCCCCATCGAGATGGGTCTTATGGACCCAAAGCTCGGTGTCATCGAACCGGGTCTGCGCTGTAACACCTGCGGTTACAAGGTGGATGAGTGTCCTGGTCATTTCGGTCATATCGAGCTGGCCATGCCTGTCATCCATGTGGGTTTCGTCAAGGTCATCAAGAGCATGCTTCTTTCCACTTGCAGGAACACCACCTGCGGAAGGCTGCTCATGACAGATGCTCTGCGTGACGAGTACCAGAAGCAGATGGACAGGTTCGGAACCTTCCAGGAAGCCTTGTTCAACATGGAGCCTGTTATCGACGAGGTCGTCAAGATCGCCAAGGACACAAGCACGTGCCCACACTGCGGCGAGGAACAGAAGAAGATCACCCTCGACAAGCCAACCTCCTTCAGGGAGGACGGCCACAAGCTGACCCCAAAGGAGGTCAGGGAGAGGCTCGAAAAGATCTCTGACGATGACCTCAAGGTCCTTGGAATGAACAAGATGGTCGCAAGGCCAGAGTGGATGATCCTCAAGGCGCTTCCAGTGCCTCCTGTGACAGTTCGTCCGTCCATCACCCTGGAATCCGGCGACAGGTCAGAGGACGACCTTACCCACAAGCTTGTTGATGTCCTTCGTATCAACCAGAGGCTGCAAGAGAACAGGGACGCTGGTGCTCCGCAGCTCATCGTTGAGGACCTTTGGGAACTATTACAGTACCACATAACTACATACTTCGACAACCAGACCTCTGGTATCCCGCCTGCAAGGCACAGGTCCGGCAGGCCGCTCAAGACCTTGGCACAGAGGCTTAAGGGTAAGGAGGGACGTTTCAGGTCGAACTTGTCAGGTAAGCGTGTGAACTTCTCTGCAAGGACAGTTATCTCACCTGATCCGCTCATCTCATTGGATGAGGTCGGTGTTCCAGAGGCTATAGCCAAGGAACTTACCATCCCGATGCGGGTCCACGAGTACAACCTGCAGCAGGCAAAGGACCTAGTTCTCCGTGGTCCAGATGTATATCCAGGTGTTAACTACGTCATCAGGCCAGACGGTCACAGGATCAAGGTCACTGACAAGAACGCCCCGATGCTTGTTGAGGAGAAGATCGAGGTCGGATACATCATCGAGAGGCATCTGGTGGACGGCGACGTTGTCTTGTTCAACAGGCAGCCATCGCTTCACAGGATGTCCATGATGGCCCACGACGTCAGGATCATGGGTGGAAAGACGTTCAGGCTCAATCTGTCCGTCTGTCCGCCATACAATGCTGACTTCGACGGTGACGAGATGAACCTTCACTGTATCCAGGGAGAAGAGGCTAGGGCCGAGGCGAAGATCCTCATGGGTGTTCCACAGCACATCCTCTCACCCAGGTTCGGTGGACCTATCATCGGCGGTATCCACGACCATATTTCCGGCATGTTCCTTCTGACACACGGCGAGAGGTACCTCGACGAGATGCAGACACTGTTCGCTGTGTCCCTCACGGACTTTGCCCAGAAGCTCCCAAAGCCTGACAAGGTGGAGGAAGCGGTCGGTCCAGATGGTTCGAAGAGGCAGGTCAAGTACTGGTCTGGCAAGACCATCTTCAGCCTTGCACTGCCAGATGACTTCAACATAACGTTCAAATCCGCAGTGTGCGAGTGCGACGTCAAGGGCAACGAACCCCATGACTGTCCAACAGATGGTTTCGTCGAGATCATCAACGGTAAGCTTATCCGCGGTACCATCGACGAGAAGGCCATTGGTGCGTTCAAGGGCCAGATCCTTGAGAAGGTGGTCAGGGACTACGGACCTGACGCTGGAAAGGCGTTCATAAACCACGTCAACAGGATGGCGGTCATGACCGTCACCATCCTTGGTTTCTCCACTGGTATTGACGATGAAGATATCCCAACAGACGCCAAGAGGCAGATCAACGAGAGGCTCATCAAGGCAGAACAGCGCGTCGATAGGCGTGTCGAGGCGTTCCAGACCGGAATGCTGGAGTCCATGCCTGGAAGGTCCCTCGAGGAGACACTTGAGGTCGAGTCCATGAAGATCCTGGGTAATGCCAGGGACGAAGCGGGTAAGATAGCAGGTCGATATCTCGGTCTGAAGAACTCCGCGGTTATCATGGCCAAGTCCGGTGCAAGGGGTTCCATGCTGAACTTGTCGCAGATGTCCGGTTCCATCGGACAGCAGGCGGTTCGTGGCGAACGTATCAACAGGGGTTACCTCGACAGGACGCTTCCACACTTCAAGTGGGGCGACCTTGGTGCGCCTGCGAAGGGTTTCGTCAAGTCGTGCTACAAGGAAGGCCTCAAGCCTACTGAATACTTCTTCCACTCCATGGGTGGCAGGGAGGGTCTTGTGGACACTGCGGTCAGGACGTCCCGTTCAGGTTACATGCAGAGGCGTCTTATCAACGCCCTCGAGGACCTGAAGGTTCTCAACGACGGAACTGTCAGGAACACTGCAGGCACCATCATCCAGTTCAAGTATGGTGAGGATGGAATTGACCCCACCCGGTCCGTCCGTGGTGAGCCGGTCAACTACGCCGATATCATGCTGGAGGTCTTTGGGGCCGGCGATGAGAAAGGCTCCAAGTCCAAGAAGAAGGGGGGTGATGCATAATGGTGCAGCAGCAGACCATCAATGCACTGGTCGCCCTCGGCTTCAACGAGGCCATGGCCAAGACCATAGGTGAGAAGATCGGTAAGAAAGAGCTTATCAAGATAAAGAAGAAGATCGATAAGCTCACAGAGATCTTTGGCGAAAAGGACGCAAAGAAGATCTACAAGGTCCTCAACAACGAGGCGCCCAAGGAAGAGGCCAAGCCAGAGGAACAGACACCTGGCTCTGCCGGTGAGGACTTCGTTCCTCCAGAGATAGACTTCGAGGCCCTCAAGGACGATGACTACGACGTCGGAGAAAAGGCCATCATCTGGTGCATCAAGGACGAGGATACTGTAGAGGCCTACAAGGGACCTCTTGGTAAGGGCAAGGAAGTGCTTTGGGGAGCTAACTTCCCAATGAACAAGAAGCAGTTCTCCTTCCCACTCGTCGGTTACATCTACATCCGCGGTGAGGGATGCAAGTACAGAGTGTTGATAACGGACGTGGACTCCGAGATGGAGCCTCATCCACCATCCAACAAGAGGCTTGTCCCCAAGGCCGCTGGCACAGAAGATATGCTTACGTATCTGCGGATAGGTAAGATGCAGGAGCTTCCTGTCTACATCCCACTTGCCAAGTTCGAGAACCTCCAGGGAGAGCCTGTCAAAAGCGCCAGGAACTACACACAGATAAAGAACGCAGACCTTGAGCAGGTCGTCAAGCGCAAGAAGAGCTCAACTGGCGAGCAGATAATCACCAAAGAGGACATCGGCATCATCTGGTCCGTGCCTTCAGAGGAGAAGATGAAGATCTTCGAGAAGAAGCTTCAGGAGAGCCATGCCGCGTGGTATGGGACAAGGTTCCCGTTCAACCCAAAGCAGTACAGGTTCCCTCTGGTAAGCTACGTCTACCTCAAGGGCAAGGGCGTCATCTACAAGGCCATCATCGAGGAGGCCGACGTGCCTGGAGATATCCATTCTCCTCCAGACATCGACCTTGTCCCTGATGAGTACAAGGATAGGGAGTATCTCATATACTTCAAGCTGACACACCTCAAGGAGCTTCCTGTGGTGCTCAAGCTCAAGGACTTCAAGACCCTCAAGGGAACAGCTGTCAAGTCTGCAAGGATCTATACCCAGATCCTCAACGTAGGCATCGACGAGCTCATCCAGGAGAAGCTAGAGGAGAAGCAGGCACCTTCACTGGGCAGGTCCCTCAAGTCCAAGATAGAAGAGGACGACCGGATAAAGACCGTAGAGATACCGACCATCGAGCCTAAGCTTCGGGAGATCATCAAAAAGAACAAGCTTGTAATCCCAGAGCATCAGATCCTTCGGCTCGGCTTCATCTATGGAGACGGGGACAAAAAGGATGACGAGCTCACAGAGATCCTGAAGCTCCAATCCGACCTGTTCGCTATCTTTGCAAAGAAGCAGGAGGAGCTTGGTCTTCCAGACCCAGCACCTATCAAGGTCATCGATGAGTTCACGAACAAGCTCATGGGAAAAAAGGTCACGAAGAAGCAGTATGAAAAGATCGCTGACCTTGCCTATGCTGACATGTTGAAGAACATGATCGATCCACATGAGTCCGCTGGTATCCTGGCAGCCCAGTCAATAGGCGAGCCTGGCACACAGATGACCATGAGGACCTTCCATTATGCTGGTGTTGCAGAGATCAACGTTACCTTGGGTCTGCCTCGACTCATCGAGGTCGTGGATGCGAGGCGTATACCTTCCACACCAATGATGGAGATACATCTGGACAGGGACTACAGGCATAATATCGAGAAGATCAAGCGCAACATGGTCCCAGAGATCGAGATAACAAGGCTTCTGGACGTTGCCTCCTACGAGGTCGACATCCCGTTCCTGCTCATCAAGGTCTTCCCTGATGCCAGGGCCATGGATAAGAGGAACCTTACCGTCGAGGAGATCGCTGCCAAGATGAAGAAGCTCAAGTGCGAGCTTGAGATCGGCGAGGAGCCAGATGAACATGGCAAGCCTCGAGATGTCCTGACGCTCAAGGCCACGAACCAGTCATACAGCGGTCTGCAGGCATTGGTGGAGGCCATGAAGGCCATCACCATCAAGGGCATTGACGGCATCAAGCGAGCTATCATCAGGCACGAGGAGAAGGGTTACGTCCTTTACACAGAGGGTTCGAACCTTGCAAAGGTCCTCGAGATCGATGGTGTGGATATCTCTACGACCACTACCAACAGCATCCTGGAGATCTATGCAGTGCTCGGTGTCGAAGCCGCTCGGTCATCTATCATCCATGAGGCTCACAGGACCCTGTCCGAACAGGGTCTGACAGTGGATGTCAGGCATATCATGCTCGTGGCAGATGTCATGAGCTACGAGGGCGACGTCCTGGCCATTGGTAGGCACGGCATCTCCGGTCAGAAGACCTCTGTCCTTGCAAGGGCAGCTTTCGAGATCACATCCCATCATCTGCTTACAGCAGGAATATCTGGAGAGGTTGATACCCTTAATGGTGTTGCAGAGAACATCATCGTCGGCCAGCCGGTCAAGCTGGGAACTGGCAGCGTTAACCTGGTCTACAAGCCAGTGAACGCACAGCCGGTCACCGGTGGATTATCCTGGATGCTCCAGCCACAGGCTGAAGGTGCTGAAGAAGGAGAGGAGGCGGAAGTGGAAGGAGAGGCCCCAGCAGAGGGCGCGGAGGATGCAGAGAGCATCCTTGGCTTCAGCATCGACGAGAAGGATGAGAAGAAGGAAAAGAAGAAGTAAAGATCATCAAATGAAGGAGGATTTCTATGGATATAAGGAGAGCATTGAGGAACGCGGTATCCACAGGGACAGTCTTCATCGGTACAGACCAGACCCTGAAGTCACTGAAGAAGGGAAAGTCCAAGCTCATAATCGTCTGTTCCAACTGTCATGGCGACACACTGGAACAGATAAAGGGCTTCGAGAGCACCCCCATCTACAGCTTCGAGGGAACGAACCAGGACCTTGGTTCTGCTTGCGGGAAGCCATTCCCGATAAGTGTTCTGTCTATCATCGATGGAGGAGAGTCTGATATTCTGCTCCTGCGCAAGGAAGCCAGTTCCGGCAAGAAGAAGATATTGAAGAAGAAGAAAGTCAAGACCACGTAGGTCCTTTCCGCTTTCGTGTACTTCTCCTGTTGATGTACACGTGATACTAGGGGATAGTCTCCCTTCTTCTTCATAAGCTCCAGCAGATGATCATTCCAGGCCATACTTTCGTAAGATAGCGTAGAGCCTTTTCTCGAGCTCATGGGCCTCGTTCTCACCCTTGATGAACATAACATACTCCACAAGGCTCATAATGACCTTTTCCAGGTCGTTCCTTGAAGGGTTCTCGAAGTCAACCCCCAGCTTGTGGAACCGTTCTCTGACTATGGGCATGGAGATCTGGAATCCCCCAGCTTCGTTGCAGAACTCTGTGATTATCTGGTCTTCCGCCTTGATGGTCTCTCTGACGGGTTCCAGGACCGGGGTTGCTGGGGGTGGATCTGGAATTGTTGCATATCGCTCGTTTATTATGGAGGTTGCAAGGTCCTTGAAGGCCTGCTCCACCTGATCTCCGGTCTTTGCGCTGGTTACGAGGGATGTGCCGTTGTAGGGTTTTGCATAGGCTTCGACATCCGCTTTTGAGAACCGATGGTTTGGAAGGTCCGACTTGTTCCCGATGAACGTGAATGCTGATGATTGGCCATAGTCCAGGGCATACTTTATCCAGATGTCCAGGTTCTCCAATGTGGCCTTTTCTGTGACGTCGCAGACGAACATGACGCCTCGGGTTCCTTTGAAGGCTGACTTGATGATGGTCTGGAACACCTTCTGGCCCAGGATGTCCCAGATCTGCAGATGGACATTGTAGTTCTTGCCGTCCTTTTCGACCCTGACCTCTTTCCTGTATACATTGGTCCCAAGGGTCTTGATGTACTTCTCATCAAAGTGAGCGTGTACGTATTGTTTGATAAGGGAGGTCTTACCTACTCCACCTTCTCCGACCAGTATGACCTTCAGGGAAACCTTGTTCGCATCAGGCATTCGGGACCACTACCATTTCTTCAAATCCGGTAGTAGAAGTTATTCTTTTCGATTACATCCCCGTGATTGAGGTATTTATTTGGCAGGCTCGGTAGGTCATCATCGTCGACTAGCCAGGAGATGTAGAAAAGGCCGGTTTTACCTTTAGAACCCACCAAAAGTTTTTATATAACCATTACTTATCCACGAGTTGTCCTTATATAATATTTAGTAATATTAGTTTGAAAAGGACGAAAATATTGGGGGTTTCCTCTATGATGAAATCCATCGTTAAAGATGTGCTCGCCCGCGAAGAGGCAAAGCAAGCAGACGCAAGTACACCGCCAGCACCACAGCCTGTGGAAGATCCGGTCCCAGTACCGATCGACGAGCCTGGCCCGGTCGATAGGATGGCCGGCGCTATGGACGCTGCCCCGATGGCACCTATCTCAACACCAAAGGTCGCTTCGGAGGACGAAGAGCACAGACGAGTTCTGGCTGGACTCAAAACGAACATCAAGATCACGGGATGCGGTGGCGCAGGATGCAATACCATCAACAGGATAGTTGAGGAAGGTATCGCAGGCGCAGACCTTTATGCGCTAAACTCCGACGCCCAGCATCTTCTTACCATCCATGCACCACACAAGATCCTCATCGGCAGACGAGCCACTAGGGGTCTGGGTGCAGGCGCCATCCCACAGGTAGGCGAGGAAGCGGCCGTCGAGGCCGAGGAAGAGATCAGGGCTGCCCTCCAGGGCGCTGACATCCTCTTTGTCACCTGCGGACTTGGTGGCGGGACCGGAACAGGTTCTGCTCCAGTTGTTGCCAGGATAGGTAGGGAGATGGGCGCGCTCGTCATCTCCATCGTGACACACCCCTTCTCTGCAGAAGGTGTTGTCAGGATGCAGAACGCAGAGTA
>JANQNL010000080.1 GCA_028279585.1 Thermoplasmatota archaeon | reverse complement strand
TGACACTGTCATCGTCATCCCGAACGACAAGCTCCTTGAGATAGTCCCAAGGCTTCCGCTCAATGCAGCCTTCAAGGTCGCAGACGAGCTCCTTATGAGGGCCATCAAGGGTATCACTGAAATGATCACAAAGGTCGGTCTTGTGAACTTGGACTTCGCAGACCTCAAGACCATCATGAAGGGCGGCGGTGTCGCCGTTATCGGTCTTGGGGAGGCATCCGATACGCCAGAGAAGGCAACGGAAGCTGTGAACGAGGCTCTGAACTCACCACTACTTGAGATCGACATCTCCAATGCCACCGGTGCTCTGGTTTGTGTGACCGGCGGCGACGACATGACCGTTACAGAGGCCGAGAAGGTCGCCCAGGAGATCCACTCCAGGATCTCGCAGAACGCTGGTATCATCTGGGGAGCTTACATCGACCCCGCCCTGACACATACCATCAGGGTCATGGTCGTGCTCACCGGTGTGACATCCAAGCAGCTCGGCGGCAGGTCGCAGGCTGGCGGAGGCGGGATCAGGCGCTTCGCCAAGGGACCAGGCGGCGGTGGAGGCGGGGGCGGAAAGTCCTCCAAGCTCGGCATCGACTTCGTCCGGTAGAACAAGGGCAAAGATAATGGCCCCGATTCGCTTTAACCCAACGGGATAGCCATGAAAGTATGTCCTATCTGCAAAGCGGAGAACGAAGACCAGTACATCTACTGCGTACGCTGTCACAAGCCCCTACCCAAGCAGTCCAGGTTAGACAACCTGATGACAAATGGTATCCATGCCCTCGAGAAGGGGGAGTACCGGGAAGCTATCAAACAGTTCGATGAAGTGCTCAAGCTCAACATCGGCAACAAGGACGCATGGTTCCTCAAGGGCATCGCCTTAATGCTAACGTACGATGCACGCGGAGCAAGGGACTGCTTCGCCAACGCTGGTGTGGAGACCATGGGTGGTCGCTGCCAGAGGTGTGGTGGGATAGGCAAGTGCGGCGAGTGTGGTGGGACACTGGAGTGCTACATGTGCAGAGGCTCCGGTCGCTGCTCGATGTGCAGGGGAAGCGGCAAGTGCACCAGATGCGGCCATCAGGACCATCCCGATCCCAATTGCCCAGTATGCCATGGGTCCTGGGAATGCCAGAGATGCCATGGATCGGGCGAGTGCATTGAGTGCCATGGCACCGGCAACTGTCCTTACTGCTTGAACGGCGTTTGCGGATTCTGCGGTGGGACAGGTAAGGCTTTACACATCAAGGTACCGACGGTTCCTGCGCATCTACGAAGGTTCATTCCCAAGTAGAACGCTGGACCCTGCCAAAGTGCTTATATAATCAAACTAGGTTACATCATCCCCCCCATCTATGGAGTTGACACCCAATGGAGGAAAAGGTCTCAAAGACCCCGGACATCAATCGTGCTATTGCCCTGCAGATGAAGCAGAGCAAAAAGATAAAGATCTCCGGGCTCAAAAGCCATGACGCCATCGCTGTCGGTATAGATGCAGAGATAGAGCTCACTGTAGAAGGTGAAGCTGGGGACTACTTCGGGGCACTGAACTCAGGGGCCATTGTCAAGTTGAACGGCAATGGTGGTCGGTTCGTCGGGGACTCAATGACCGGTGGCGGAATAATCGTCACTGGTTTCATCGGCGGAGGTGCTGGGGATTACATGAAAGGCGGCATCATCGTCGTCAAGGGCAACGTCAAAGGGGCCTGCGGTCGGATGATGGCCGGTGGCGTCATCATCGTGGACGGCAACGTCGGTGACAACGTCGGGCTCAACATGTGCGGTGGTGACATCATCGTCATCGGCGACGCGGCCGGGGCCATTGGCAATTACATGACCGGTGGTAGGATCTATATCGGCGGGGAGCATGCCTCTCTTGGTCTGAACACCACCATCACAGACCTGGACATGCAGGATGTGAACCTTTTAGACACTTACTTCAATCATTATGGGATCTCATCCCATTCCACTATCTTCAAAAAGATCGTTCCCACATCGGCCACACCGTTCTCGGACGAACTTGAGAATGTGGACGATTCACACAAGGGGGATAGGCTATGAAGATACCTGACCACATCGTGGACGAGGTCAGGCAGAGGTCTTTGACCTCAAATCCTCGCATGGCCACCTTTGCTCATCAAGAGCGACACCCGAATCTGGACGAGATAACGATAATGCCTACCCAGCTCAACGGACCCCGAGCTCGTGACTTCCACACAGAGGTCATCGCAACGGACCTGGTCATCGGCGAGGGGCGATGCTCCAAGCCACTATCCCTGGACTTCCCTATAATGTTCGGCGGCATGTCCATCTGGGACCTGACCCAAAATGCCCGGATGGCTCTGATCAAGGCGTCCTCTGGACTGTTCATCCCGTTCAACGCCGGCGCTGGAGGCCTCCGCGTCCCAGAGCGCAACGCCATCAAGGAGATGGACGCTCCGATCATACACCAGTGGACCCCAGCAAGGCTCGGCATGGATGCAGACGCGCTACGAGAGTCTTCAGCTGTGGAGATCCAGCTCGGCCGTGGAATGGTCACCTCCTTGGGATCACCGATATACAAAGGCAGCATGGACCTTGAGCTCACAGAACATCTTGGTCTTCCCCCAGCCGTGGACGGCTACAGGCCACCCAGGCACCTGGACATCGAGTCCCCCAAGGACCTGAAGAAGGTCATCACACTGATCCGCGAGATCACTTCATACGACATCCCGATCATTGTCAAGATCGGCACCGCCAATGTCTACGGCGACATCCGTTACTGCGTGAAGGCAGGCGCTGACGCTGTTGTGTTGGACACCTCTGAAGCTGGAGGATACAAGTATCCCCAGGCCATCGGTAATGGCATTGGTCTGACATCATTGGCTGCTATCACTCCAGCTGTCCAGGCATTCACCGACACCAACGCCAAGGGTGACAATGTGAAACTTATCATCTCCGGTGGTGTGATCACCGGTGTGGACGCGTTCAAGCTCTTAGCCTTGGGTGCTGATGGTGTTGCCATCGGTCGCGGTCTTTGCCTTGCATTGAACAGCGACGAGGTGGAGGATGGCATCCCGCAGGGTGTGTTCTATGGCACGGACGACAAGACGCTTGATGTGGACTTCAGTGCACAGAACGTCATCAACTATGTCCGGTCTATGGCCACAGAGCTTGCGCATGTGACGGCAATGACCGGCAACAGCTCGCTTGAGACCGTCACCAAGGATTGCCTCCGGGCGGTGACGTACAATGCAGCTGCGGTGACGGGACTCAAACTAGCAGGATACGAGAGAAACCTGTTGATGTGGGAGCACTAACCCATCACCAGACCGCTTGGTGATAAAATATCCATTCGTTCGAGAGCATATGCTATCTCCAGTAGAACGAATGGACCTTTCTTCTGCGGTCTGGTGATGGGGCAGTGCTCTAGGACGCAGGTACCGCTCCCGGTCGCGATCGTAGGCGAGCTAATTTTATATCCCCCAACCCCATCCAACCCCCATGCCATCCGAACGCGAAGTCTGGAACAGCGCTGCTGACCCATGGACGACATTCGTCCGCGACGGCAAGGACTACTTCCGCGAATACATGAACACACCCGGCCTGCTCCAACTCCTCGGCGATATATCCGGCCAGCGCGTCCTGGACCTTGGTTGCGGTGAGGGTTACAACACCCGGCTCATCGCAAGTCTGGGGGCAGGGTCCGTGGTGGGAGTGGATGTATCGGATAAGATGGTGAAGCTTGCCCAGGAGAAGGAGGACGAGGACAAGCTTGGTATCACATACATGGTGATGAATGGCTCCGACATGCAGCTTTTCGAGGATGGCTCCTTCGATGTGGTCGCAGCTTTCATGGTGATCATGGACGTCGAGGACTACGAGTCTCTGTTCCGGGAGGTCGGTCGGGTCCTGAAAAAGGATGGAAGGTTCATCTTCAGCATCACCCACCCATGCTTCGAGCTCAAGGACCAGGAGGGTGGCCAGGTCGGCGGATGGATCTATCCAGAGGGGGAAAGGCACCAGGACAAGGCCCTCTACTTCAGTGTGGACAAGTACTTCGATTCTGGCAAGCCTGAGAAGGTCCCTTGGAACATGGAAAGGATCGACACTCCGTTCGAGACCGTGTCATATCACAGGACCTTGACAGAGTACACCCACGCTCTGACCGAGGCTGAAATGGTGATATCCAGATTGCTCGAGCCAAAACCTACCGAGGAGGGTTTGGAGAAGCATCCGTGGATGAAGACCTGCCTTCGGGTCCCCCACTCCATCATCTTCGAGGCTATCAAGCGATGATCACTTCTTCTGCTTATCCCACTGGACAATGAACTCGTCCCTGTCCATCACCCTACCGGTACGCTTACACAACCTTCTGTAGAGCTCGTATGCACAAACCACACAGAACTCGTTCGGCGAGTTCCGCATCTTGCACCACTTGTGTGGTCTGTAGACACCCTCGCTCATGTAGTGCCCACCCAGCTCTGCCCCAGCGTGCTCCTTGGTTCGGAGGTCGTTGTGGAAGTCCCTCCACTTGAGGGTTCTCTCCAAGTCCTCCAGGTCCACGGTCTTGGCCGTCTGGACGTTCGGATGCGAAAGCTTTGGTGGGGGAACTGGGAACTTGTACTGCTCGACCATGGCCTCGGACTCGTACTCGTCCGCAAGCTTTCCAAAGGTATGGCCGATCTCGTGCATCACGATATCCCCCAGGTCCTCGCCCACAGAGGATGTGAATATGAATCCGCCAGAATCTGTGGTCCCGGTCCCGCCGATCCTGGTGTCGTTGACGATGATGCCCACCAGGTCATACGCCTCGACCCTCTCCAGAACGTTGACGATAGCTTCTGTGTTCTGGACGATAAGCGCCGTCGGCACCCCTGGGATCCCATAGTATGCCGCGTTGAAGGCCGTGTTCCGGTTGTCGGTCCTGGGATCGTCGTCCGCGCCACGGTCGATTGATGGCATGTAGACGACAGTGAAGTTGATGTCTTCTATGAAGAGGTTGAACGGGAACGTGCTCCGCATCTTCTTGACCACGATCTCTATCTGCTGGTCGAAGGCTCCACCTTCTTGCAGGTCCTCTTCTGTGAACCCGTCCCCGAAGAACACGATGTTGAGCTTCTTCTTGGTGGTCCCGCTTGAGTACCACTCCACGATCCTGGCCTCCTCGAAGTCGTAGTCGAACTCTGCCAGTTGCTTCTTCGAAAGGCAGGTGTCGGGGTTGGTCTTGAGGTCCAATACCTTCTCTTCGGCATCCGGCACCAGCAGCGATGGGTCAAGCTCTGTCCGGGTGGAATAGAGTGTGTATTCCTCCTGGGATGTGACCTTGACCTCGCCTGGGTATCCTTTGAGATAGTGGACGTTCATGTAGGTGTGAGCGTCCAGCAGGAAACTGTCACTGCAGGCCATCTTGAACGAGCCAAGCTGCAGTTCGAACTCCCCGTCCGAGAGGACCCAGAGCTCATCGCCTGGCAAGTAGAAGGTGCTGCCTTTCTGCTCCACCGCATCCACTATCTTGCAGACATGCTGGTCCACAAGGACATGCACGTCCCCCTCGTCCACGTCCACGGGCTGCTTGTCAGTGGCTATCAAGCGTTTGGACTCGCCGGCTTTGAGGTCGGCAAGGAAGGTTCCGGAGTCGGAGCGGACAAGGAAGAGTCGATGGGAGACCTGCTCGAAACGCATGCGTTCGATCTGGGTGCCAGCCGAATACAGCTGCTGCCCGGTCTTGGTCGAGAGAAGCCGTATGTTGCGACCAGCTGTGGCTATCAGAAGTGAATCGTCATTGACCAGTGAGAGGCCATCGACGCTCTTTCCCATGTTCGGAAACTCGTGGTAGACGGAGCCATCGTTCATGTTCAGGATGAGGATCCTGCCGTCAGTTGTCCCAACAGCGGCTACGTACTTGCCTATGGTCCCTGCCATTCCGTAGTAGTAGGATGCACTGATGAAGTCCACCTTTTTCCACAGCGTCTTCTTAAGGTCTGCATCCCGCATCTCGATGGCTGCGGCTGCTCTATTATCTTGATATGTACCATAAAGTAGGAGCGTGAAGTTGTCGCTGAACACGAGGTTGGTCCTGTCGCCGGACCGCTCTCCGGGAAGCTCGACCGTATCCTTCAGGGCCAGGGTCTTGAGGTCCAGGATGTAGAGGGACAGGCCATCCTCGGTCTTTCCCTGGATGAGGAGCCTGTTGGTGGACCTGTGGGCCCAGGTGGTGACGACCTCCTGGGTGTCCACCTTGGTCTCCTTGATCATCTTCCCAGCCTCATACATCACCACTCCACCCTCCATGTCGATGCAGATGGCCTTGCCGTCCACCATGTGGAAGTGGTCGTGGTAGGCTGGGAGGTTCATCACGGTATGTCTCGCCGGAAGTGGGCCGGTGGGGATCTTCCGTTCGAACGGATTGAACCTGGGGATAATGGTGGACTTGAGGTTCTCCTCGTCGATCAGGGTGTGGTCCTCAGGCTCGCAGAACAGATAGATACTATCAAGCTTGAAGTAGCCAGCAGTTCCAGTCCTGTCCTCCAGCTGGAGCTGGATCTTTGTGGGGGAACCCTTGATATCCATTGGGAACAACTGGATCCCTTTTGCCTCAGTGTCGATGGAATAGGAACCAGCTTCCACACGGTTACCGTCGATGGTGGCGTCGATGTGGACGATGACCTCCTCGTGTCTGTCGTCCTTGTCGTGGAGTGGGTTCAGTATACCAAGGATGGTTGGCTCTCCAGCTGGGAAGAGCTCAAGGTTGATCTTAGCGACGCTGGTCTGGCCGGTACGCCAGTTGTTCGATCGTAATCCGTCGTGGTACTGGCGGAGTTCGTCATCAAACTGACTTTCCTGGTCTGATGTGACCTTCTGGATGTGGATGCGCCCGTAGGCGAACGGGTCGTCGATGATATCGGTTGGACCGCCGAGCTTCTCGAGAGGTACTGGCCCAGGTTCAGGCTCAGGTGGTCTTAGTGAATCCTTCAGATCTGTGACCTCGGCATCGGGATGCTCCTTCTCGAGGGCCTTGAGTGCATCCTGCGCATCGAACACCTGGTCCATAGCCTTGAGGGTCTGGACCTTCAACCTCTTCATCACTTCCAGCTGCTCTTTGGGAAAGTCAGGGTCTGACCCTATTATCGCGATCTCATCCAGAACTTCCTGGTACTTTCCAGCCTCGAACAGTTCGTATGCTCCCTGGATCACATCCGCCTGCTTCATGGTGGTGATCGCCGCAAGCATTCCCTTCACGCCGTCGACATAGATGCCGCTTGGAAACTTCTCGAGGTACGCCTCGCCTGCGCTCCTTGCAGCCCCCATGTCCTTGAGCAGAAGATTGCAGTGGACGAGGTTGAACATCACGAACTCGATGGTCTCGGAATCATGGCCAGTGTCTGCCAGGATGGTCTTGGACTCATTGATGACCTCGGAGTATTTCTCTTGGCTGAGAAGGTCACTTAGCCTGGAAACGATATCAGCGTCCATGCTGGGGAATGGGGTGGAGGGTAGAAATGGGTTTCGAGGGATGTGATGAGCGTGGAAAACATTAGCTAGCTCTCTTCTGCAGTTGATGATGGGCGATCTACTAAGAGTAAATCCTCCAGCCTCCCCTTGGAAGATCAGGTTGTCCTATCCAATCCTCATATGATAGCTTACGCTGACGTATTAGATAGGACAATATTTTCCAGTATACGGGTCGGCTGGAGTATTTACTCCATCCTAAACACAGACATTCCTGACTTCGTCAGCTCCACGCTCATCACATCCCTGGCGTGGTTGGTCCCTCTCATCTTCCTGATGCGAAGCAGGTTCTTGTAAATGAGCGGGTTGTCCAGGGACTGCAGGAAGAAGAGAACGACCGAGTCTACCATGTATGCTTCCAGGTCCGTCACACCTTCTTTGGCCCTCTCACCCACGATGATCGTGAGCGTCTGAAGGCTTCGCAGGGTGGTCAGGAACTCATAGAGATACTTCCTGTACTCCACCTCGGAGGTGAACAGATGGGAAAGCGGCAGAGGGTCGATGACTATCCTCTGTGCCTTGGTCTCCCTGACGATGTCGGTGATGGCATCCAGGGCCTTCTTCGGACCCATGGTCTGGATGGAGGTTCCAAGGTCCCAGAACTGGACCAGTCCCTGCTCTACCAGTGCCTCATCGTAGAAGGAATAGTTGCCCATGAACTTCTTGATCATGAAGATAGGTTCTGCAACACCGGTCATGTAAATGACAGTCTCTCCATTCTTTGCACCATGGAACAGGGTCTGCATTGCAAACGTTGTCTTGCCCGTTCCAGGCTCGCCCAATAGCAGAACGATGGATGGAGTGGGATAGCCGCCCTGGATGTTCTCATCGAGGCCAGGGATCCCAGATGGTAACCTTTCTATCATGTAAGCTCACCGGCATTCATGGAACGGGGTGGCCTGATATAAATCTTTCTTTGGCCAGTCCTTTCTGGCGGCTTTCAAGACGACGACCAGAAAGTAACATGGGACAATGTTGTAGGTTCCAATTCATGACAGCTCGTTTAGCCAGCATGCAATTTCTATTGAGCATATACAAATCCTTTTATCCTACATCGCGTTTCCGTAACTCGGTGCGCAAATGGTCTCGGATGACGGAGTGGACCCAGAACAGGAGCTCAACCCTGTGGAGCTCTATCGGCTTACCCTGAAACAAGTGTGGCTCGATGGCATTCTCACAGATGAGGAGAAACTTCTGATGAACAATCTTCAGAGGATCCTCAATATCTCCGATACCGAGCATGCTCTTTTGGAGGAGCAGGTCAAAAAGGACCTAGAGTTCGTTGCCAAGAACACCTACCAGATAGTCCTTGAACAGGCCTGGCAGGATGGCATCGTCACAGAGGACGAGGCTGACATGCTCGAATCCCTCCGAAAGGGCCTGAACATCTCCGAGGAGCTTCATGAAGAGATGGAGGACAACCTGAAGGAATACGTCCAGGAAAGGATGGCATCCATCAAGTCCTCCGGCAAGGGACCTATGACCGAGGACACTCCAGAGTACTGGATAGCCAAGGGCGAGAACCTCTGGCGCAACTCCGCAAAGGACAGGGAAGCAGCCCTAGAAGCAATGAGCTACTTCGACAAGGCCATTGACCTTGACCCGCTCAACTTCCTTGCTTGGTCCAACAAGGGCCTTATCCTCAAAAAGCTCAACAGGAAAGAGGACGCAATCGCTTGCTACGACAAGGCACTGGAGATCAATTCCGAGTTCCCCAACGCCTGGTTCAACAAAGGCATCCTCCTTGGCACCATCGGCAAGGTCGAAGAGGCCATCAGCTGCCTGGATGAGGTATTGAGGCTCAAACCTGACAACAAGCTTGCCCAGAGGGACAAGGAGATCCTTATGAGGATCCACAAGAAGCAGCAAGCAGACGCAGAAGCAGGTGGGTAACTTGGCCAAGGCTTGTCCAGACGTCAAGGTCTCCGCCCAGACCATTCGACTTCTTACAGGGGATAAGGATGCGACAGAGATCGACGAATGTCTCCTTCCTATCGCTCTCGCGATAGACGACCCTGACGAGCTCCCATACCTCATCGAAGAGATCTTCGACATGAGGGACTACGAGTTCATCGGCGACGTCAGGTTCGGCCTGGTCCGCATCCAGATCGATTGCGATCTGAACATGTCCAAGGACCTTGAGTTCTACCACAGGCGTCAGTATGTTTCCCAGACCATCGAGAACATCCTGTTCGGAGAACTTCTCATCGAGGGTGTTGACCTTTCTGACGATGAGGATGACAAGCGTTCTGAAAAGGATGGGAAGAAGGACAACTGCAAGGAAGAGTCCAAGGGGAAGAAGGGTGGCAAGGGTAAGGGCAAGAAGGCCCAGGAAGACGCTTCTTATCAATAGGGTATGAACAACCCTATGAGACAGAACACTGCTGTCAGAGCATACATCGCATAGACAGCCTGGGGTTCGTTCAAACGGAAATAGTACGGCAACACCCACTTGAGCGTCAGCGGGTTAGGCACCCAGAGCGTTCCATCATTTCTCATCCATCCGAACTTGATGGGTTTGTACTTCGGGTTCTCTGGTTCCATCTTGAACCTTAACCTCCAGTACACCCACATCAGGAAGTTGATGGTGTGGGGGATGAGCATGACGAATCCAGCTAGCAAGTACCCTTTCACAACGATGCATATACCGATGGACGCACCGATCATCAGGGAACCTGTGTTGCCCTCGAATATCTTGGCCGGATACCTGTTGTAAAGCCATAGGGCCAGTAATCCTCCACCGAACGCTCCAATGGCAACTATGTCGCCGGAACTGCCGTCTGCGAAGGCTTTGAAGATGAGTGTCCAGAGTACTAGGAGGGAGGTACCTGATGAGAGACCATTGAACCCTGAATGCATGTTCGTCAGGTTCGAGGTCACCAGGATGTAGACAGGTATTATCATGAACCTGAAGATGGCCCTGTAGGTGATTATCCAAAAGATGGTATCATGCAGGTCCAGCTGGCCATACAGCGGGATAGAAAGGTAGTGTGGGTCAATGGCCATGATGAGCGGGATGGCGAAAAGAAGTGGGAACGAGGTCTTGATGAGACGGCCGATATCGAGATAGTCATCGAACATCCCGAATATGCCGAACGCCAACAGGACCAGTGTGATGTAGACGTTTATCTCAACAAAGTATGGGGTGTTGAAGAAGTCCAGGTTCGCATAGTGGAACGTGTTCCTGGTGGCATAGACGATCAGAGGAATGATGGTGATGGTGAACACACACGTGAACAGTAGCACCAACCCACCTTTGGATGGGATCTCAGTTCCTCTCTCTTTGTAATAATCCCGGACCACCATCTTCCTGTGGACAAGTCCCTTGATGAGCCTTGGGATTATCCACATAGTGATGAGAAAGGACAACCATGCAACGACGAGAAGTAGTATCATCAGGTGCCACCTGGGTTCTGGACTTTATTACAATGTACAAAGGTGGGATTTCTCTTATATAGTTTTTAGCACAAGTCTGTATAAAAGGTGGCAAATTATTGATGTTCAAGCGACAAGACACTCTCTCTTCGTTACCTTCGAAACAGAAAGAAGGGTCGTTCCATCATGAGACTGAAAGTAACAATTGCATGATGGAACGATCATTTATCGATAGTTTCGAAGATAACTCCAATCGGTGTATAGTTTTTAGGAAAAAACCGGTGGAATGCCGCATCTAGTGTTTTTTTCACGGTCATGAATGACTGGCCAGGATTTTAGACGATTGTTTTCTTTGATTTCTTTCAATTTACCAAAATCGTACATAGAAAACCTTAACTATGTTCTTATGTTACTGTTTAAGGATGAAGAAAGTTTCTTTTCCTAACTTTATCACCTACGAGGAGAGCCCATGCAAACAGTGCTTTGCCAGAGATGGCAGGCCAGACAAACCTCCTGCAGCAGACGTCACCCCTGTTTGGATCAAGTGCAAGCTTGAGATGAACGATTGTGGAATGAACGTCGAAAGCTGGGCTGCCCAGAATGGGATCGAGGTAAAGACGGAACCGATGTAGGCTACTCAAGTAGGCTGCGCAAAAGCGTTAAATATCCCCCGCCTTATGTTAATCTATAGGGTAGCCAGTAACCACAATATTGTGGTTACCTTTTATATACTATCATTGTCCTGTCATAGCTCTACGGAGGCCTTTCCATGGACAGCGCAACCTTTCTTTCAGACCTTGAGCGATTGTTCTTGAGCCCATACGAGGCAAAGGCATATCTGGCCCTCATTAAGAACGGCAGCATCACAGCTTCCGAGCTTTCAAAGGTCGCTGCTATACCAAAGCAGAGGACCCACGACATCTTGAGGAACCTCGAGACCAAAGGTTTCGCTATCTCCCATCCTGGCAGGGCACGGCTATACAAGCCCGTCTCACCACAGCTTGCGTTCAATCAAGCCCTTGAGAAGGAAGAGGGAAGGTTCGAGACCGAGATGGAACACAGGCGCGACGTTGCCTCCCAGCTCGCATCAGAGCTGGACAGTGTGTTCGACCCCAAGTCCACCGATAAGAGCCCATCCGAGTACATTTGGACCGTTCGCGGTGGCCCTAACATCTCTGCGACCTATGTGGAGTCCCTGGGCAAGGCCGAGGAGACCGTCGTGGAGCTTCTCAAAGAACCCTACTCCGAGCTCGAACCACAGATACAGGAGTATGCAAAGACCCTGGAGCGTGGGGTAAGTGTCAAGTTCATCCTCCATGAGGAGGAGAAAGGCTTTGGCGAGGAGATCATACAGTTCATGTCAAGGCTTGGACGAAGAGGGGCTGAGGTCAAGACCCACCCGGTCATCCATGCCAAGCTTGCCGTTATTGATACGTCCGAGGCATGGACGGCTCTGATGGACCCAGCATCTGTGGAGGAGACCTTCACAGCGCTTATCATCCAGCATGCTCAGACTGCGAAGATGTACCATCACTATTTCGAAAAGATGTGGGCAGAGGCTGACGATTTCTCTAAGTAGAGGCCTCTTCCTTTTTACTTGTCTTATGGGCAATGAGTCCGGCTATCATCAGGATTATTCCGATGATGCCAAGCCCGAAGATCCCCTGTGCGCCTAGTCCAAAGCATGCCAGGAACGAGATGAGGCCGCCAAGGGACGCCATGGTGTTCCACAACCCGTGGAAGAACATTGCCGCTCCGTAGGCTACGGATAAAAGGATGATGGAGATCACTAGGTGGTAAGACGACCCTGCTCTGTAGCCGTACTTCTTGTTGAGCATCTTTGGCAAGGTGTTCTTGATGAAACCAACTGCGATCCCGATGACCATGGGTCCGAACAAATGGACCGTGATGGTCAAAGCTCGTAGGGAGAGCTGGAAGGCAAGGTATGATGCTGAAAGGTCCAGGAACAAGTTGTAAGCATAGATGAGCGACTCGATGATGTTGAAGCCAGCTCCAAAGCAGATACCGAGTATGGCCCCATCGCTCTCATCCTTGACGTAGGCTAGGAACAGGACTATACCAAAGGCCTTGAAGAACTCCTCGACGACCGGGGCCGAAAGGATGGCTGAAAGGTCCAGACCGAAAACTGCTGACAAGAAAGAGCCATAGATGGTGTTGAAGAACAGGGAAGGCATGGTAGAGAACATCCCCCATCCCAAAGCTGCGATGATGACCCAGTTCTTCATGGGCCTTGTGGATTTGAACCCATGCGCCATCATTATCCAGATAAGAGCTGGTGCCAGGGCTGCAAGTCCTGCTAGTGGGATGCTAAGCATGAAGAATAGGTCCATGCTCTGCTCTGGGACCACAGAGTAATAGGAAACCACTATAGCTCCCAGACCAGCGGTGACCGCGAGGCATGCGAACGCCACCATCATCACATAGTCTGGAGCAAGTCTTCTGACATCTATGAACCAACCGACCTTATGGACAGGCTCCACAACCTCTACTTCTTCTTCATCCTTACCAAGCTTCTGTAGCTGTTTGATGACAATGACGGAGATCATGATGGGTGCCATCACCCATGCTAGACCGAAACCGATGAGGTAAGGGATCAAAGCGTTCTCTATCTGGGCAAGACCGAAATAAACCGAACAGAAGACCAGCTCTCCGACAAGGCCGATGGCGATGAGGCCAAGGCCAAGCTTGATGGACTTGCCCAATCCCGGGCCGCCGCTGGTCTGTTCGTCAGGCACCTACCTTCCACCTCCACCCCTGGTCCTGGTCAGTCCACATCTAACGCACCACATAGCATCAGCGGCGTTGGGTGTTCCACACCTAGGGCAGGTGATCATACGTGGTGGAGGACGCCTGTAAGTGTCGTTAGGCTCTTCGAAGTCATCGTCGTAGAACTTGGAACGACTGCGCTCCCGTCTGGGTTCTGGATCGCGTCGTCCGTCATCGTAGCTGTCCTCCCGTTCACGACGTCTTCGTGGGCGCTCGTATTCTTCTTCCTCGTCGTTCTCATCCTCGAGCTTCTTGTTCCTGCGACCCCGCCACAATGAGATCCCACCCAGG
>JANQNL010000060.1 GCA_028279585.1 Thermoplasmatota archaeon | reverse complement strand
AATCAAATGACAAAAGGATTAATTAATGACCAAAGATTTGAGAGACAGCGCCCAGCGCGTTCAGGACCATATTATTGCCAAGGGCTTTTCGTTTAAAGTAGAACCCACCCTCCATCCTCCCCACCCAACTCGCTGCTCTGGCTCGGACCGCACCCCTCCTCACCTGCTCGCTCGTGTTAAGCAAAACTATCTTATCCCACCCCCGTGTTCCAGCCTCAATGCCACTGCTTAAAAAAGTGACCCTTCTAGGTGACCCTGCTGTCGGCAAGACCAGCCTCATCCAGAGGTTCGTCCACGACTCGTTCTCCGACAGCTATCTCTCAACCATTGGGGCCAAGCCCTCGGTCAAGGAGATGGGAGATATCACCCTGGTCATCTGGGACATCGCAGGCCAGAAGAGCTTTGGCAATGTTTCTGTCAACTACTTCGAAGGGAGCGAGGGAGCTCTGGTGGTTTACGATGTGACCAGGCCAGAGACCATCCCATCCATTGCTCACTGGATCTCTGCGTTCAAGGAGAACACAGGCTCGAGCAACGTGGTGGTCGTTGGGAACAAGCAGGACCTGGAAGCTCACCCGGACACCGAGGAGCATGTAGCGCAGGTCCTCACCGATATGGACCTGATCCAGACAGGCTCCAGTGCTAAAACTGGAGCTGGGGTCGAGGAAAGCTTCACCCAACTCATAAAAGGTTTCTAATTACACTCCAGAGCGGATAACTTCCATTCGCTCCTCTATCTGCTCCTTTTTCGGGAACACTGATTGTGGACCTACCTTTTCAACGATGAACGAGCCAAGGGCTCCACCGCGAATGGCGCAGTCGACCGGGTCCTCACCAAGGTCCATGCCCCAGAGGAAACCTGCCCTGAAAGCGTCTCCAGCTCCAGTCGTGTCCACGACGTTCGTTTTGTAGCTTGGCACATTACTGGCCTCACCGTTGATGAGCACCGTCGACCCTTTGGAGCTTCTGGTCAGGACATACATGTCCACCTTCTTCGCTATCTCCTCCGGTGTGTCTACCCCCAGGAACTTCGCTGCGACGCTTGCCTCGGACTCGTTGGAGAACATGGCATCACACCTCTCGAACAGTGGCATGAACTTCTCCTTGTCGTAGATGTAATGGATCTCCTGGGCGGGATCCAAATGGACCTTGCCTTTGAACTCAGATACAAGCTTTGTGTAGACATCCGGTGGACCAGATGTTATGTGCATAACGTCCAGGTCGTCCACTTGGGGGAAAGCCCCCAGCACACGTTCGGTGTCCTTTTCGTAAACGCCCTGATAGACCAAAGCGACCTGGTCCTCCTCGGCTGTGACCAGGAGGCATTTCGGAGACCTTCCGTCCTCGAGTCTGACCATGCCAGATAGGTCCACGCCCATGCGTTCCAGGTGCCTTTCGAACTCCAGCGGGAAATCGTTTCCGATGACCGAGTAAAGCCTTACGTCCAGGCCGACATTCCCACAGTGTGCGGAGATGTTGGCACCGATACCTCCCCAGGTGTCCCGCATCTCGATGACCCGGGTGGACGTGTTCGGTGTCGGGATGTTCTCTGAAAAGAGGATGGTGTCCACAATGGAATGGCCCATGATACCGAACTTCATCAGAAACCTCCTGGTAGGTCGTATACTTCAAGATCGGGCTTCGGGACCTGCCTTGTAGGGATCCCAGAAACCTCCAATAGCTCCTTGGCCAGGTCGTCCCTGTACTCACCGCAGTAGACCACCTCGGCGACCCTGGAGTTGATGAGAAGCTTTGCACACAGGCCGCATGGATGTGTGGTGCTGTAGAGGGTTGCGTCCCTTGTGGAAACACCGGAGATAGCCGCCTGGATGATGGCGTTCTGCTCGGCGTGGACGCCTCTGCACAGCTCATGTCTTGTGCCGGATTTGATCCCAAGGGTCTTCCTCATGCACCCAAGGTCTTGGCAGTGGGCCATGTCCCTGGGGCTGCCGTTGTAGCCTGTAGAGAGGACCCGACCGTCGTTGACGAGCACGGCACCTACGCTTCGTCTCAGGCATGTTGTGCGCTCTGAGACCAGGAAGGCCAGTGCCATGAAGTATTCGTCCTTGGAGGGACGGACGTCAGGGTCCATACTGGGCGAAGGGATTGTGGTTATAAGAACATATTGAGAAGCCCACCCACTATCCCCCACCCTTCCCCTCCACCCGGTCCAAGTATCTGGCTCTGGCCTCTCCCCCCCTCACCTGATACTTGGACCTTTCCTGATATCAGATGCTCTGGAGCTTTCGCTATTGAAGGAATGTATCTAGTCTCAAATGAACTTCCGCTCAATGACCTGAGCAATGAACGGATACCTCACGTCCACACCAACCCAGCACATCACTGCAGCAAAGGCTGTGATGATGGCAACGATAAGTATAGGCACCCAGAAAAGACACACGAACGTCAGAAGTATCGCTGCAAAGCAGGCCAAGAGGTAAAGGATCACACCCACTGTGAAGCCCTGCAGCGCCTGGAACCGCAAGTACGGCGAGATGTTCTTCTTCACAAGCACCATCAGAATACCAAGGATCGGGATGAGATGACAGAACCCTGCCAGGATGTTATCCCTGGCACCCTTCGGGTACTGCTCGTATGACCGGTACTCGCCCTCGAACACCCGGTAGTCAGGGAACTCCGTCTCCTCATAATCCTCGGAGAAGTACCCTGGTGGGGGCTTAACGACCTCTCCCCCATCATCGGCATCGTAGCCTGGGGGCGGTGAATAATAGTCGTCCGATGGCATCGGACCATCGATGAACAAGGGGATATATAAAATATCTGTGAACGGACCCTGGCCATTGTCGTTCTAGCCGACCTCTTCCTCGGTCCCGTAGACCAGAACACCAAAGGTGGTATGCCGCTCCTCTGGGTGAAGCTTCTTCGGCCTTACCTTGAGCTTCATCCGCTCGTAGAGCTCCTTGGCGCCCATCGGGTCCCTGGCCTGCTGCAGTTTCTGGATGCAGGGAATGGCGCAGAACTCCACCTGACTGCATACAAAGGTGGAGATCGGTGTGTCCTGCATGAGGCATGGCTTGAACCCTTCGGGGGGTAAGCGGACATGCCAGATAGGGGCAGGACGGGCGTCCACGAACTGCATGCTATTGCCATCAGGACGGCCAGTATATAATCCTTTCCTCTTTTTGTTATACCGCGGGGGGCGACCGTAAACCCAGTACCCTCTGGATTCGGCCTTTGGAAGGGGCACATTACGCGCGCGTATTACGAAAATTAGATAACCACCCTTCGAGATTATCCGGTCCCGCTATCTTCAGCGTTAGCATTTCTGCTCGAGGACTACCTATGGCGAAGAAAGAAACCAAACCCGCGTTCTCTTTCGTCCAGACCCCAATAAAGAACATGTTCCTTCGTGATGTGCTCGACGCCAAGCGTTCCATGTTCATCATGACGCCGCGTATCCGAGCAGAGGTCATGGGTTGGATGCGCTCGGTGTTCCTCATAAGCGAGTCAAAGGAGACCCCGTTCACCATTCACATGATAATCTCTGTGAACGAGGACGATCTCCTCACTGGCAACTCTGACGCTGACGGCATGAAGATGGCCCTTGACCTTCAGCTGGGGGAAAAGGTGGAGTGCGAGGTCAAGGTCGTTCCCAACATCTCATCTTCAGTTTACATCTTCGACGATACAAAGGCCCTGGTGGGCTCTACATCTCTGACACCAGACGGTCTCACAGGCAACATCGGCCACTGCACACTGGTCCAGGGCAAGAAGGAGGTCGCAGCCCTCAAAAAGGATATGGACGTTCTTTGGAAGGATGGCCTCGAGCTCACCCCTCAGATACTCACAGACTTCCTGACAGACGTCGAGAAGCGTGGGGGCCAGGAGACACCTTACCTACTTCTTGGTTCCATGCTCAAGCCCAAGGGCAAGGACATGGAGGAGATCGAGCTCAAGGACGAGCACGACTTTGCCAAGGAAGAGTTCAACAAGGGTAAGGACGCAGAGGACGTGGACGAGATAGAGGAGGCCATCGTTCACTACGACAAGGCACTATCCCTCTATCCAGCCATGGTCGAGGCCGCCTTTGCAAAAGGCCGGCTGCTCCTTGAGATGGAAGGAAAGGAAGAAGCCGCCCTGGAATGCTTCAACAAGGTCATCGAGCAGGATGCCTCCAACGAACAGGCCTGGCTCATGAAGGGAGACCTCCTGGACAAGCAGGGAAAGTCCAAGGAGGCACTGAAGGCCTATGATGAGGCCACCAAGCTCAACCCGAACAGGGATGAGGGCTGGTTAAGAAAAGGCCAGCTCCTCAGCAGGGACCATGGCAGGCACGAGGATGCCCTCAAGTGCATAGACATGGCCATCAAGCTCGAACCTTACAATGAGGATGCGTGGTTCACCAAGGGAGCCATCCTCAACGACCAGCTCAAACAGCCCAACGAGGCACTCCGTGCCTACTCGGGCGTCACAAGGATAAACCCCAACAACGACCGCGCATGGGTCGCAAAGGGAATAATCTATTACAAGGACCTGACGAACGCCAAAGAGGCCCTGAAGAACCTCGACAAGGCCACGGTCCTCAACCCCAACTCTGCAGAAGGATGGTATTACAAAGGCGTTGTCCTCACAGAGATGCTGGGCAAGCACGAGGACGGCATCAAATGCATTCTGAAGGCTGTTAAGACAGATCCCGAGAACGATGCATGGTTCGCCTACCTCGGCAAGCTCTACCTCGAGAACTTCGAGTCCCTTGACAAGGCCGTCAAGTATTTCGACAAGGCCCTGGCCATCAACGAGGACAATGACATGGCCCTCTACTTCAAAGGCATCATCCTCCTCAAGGACGAGGACAAGACCAGAGAGGCCGAGAAGTGCTTCGACAAGGCCCTGGAGGTCAATCCACTCAACGATAACGCCTGGCTCGAGAAGGGCAAGATACTGATGAAGCAGCGTCTCTATTCTGACGCTGTGAAATATCTGGACAGGTCCATCGAGATCAACCAGAACAACGAAGAGGCCTGGTTCCACAAGGGCATGGTCCAGACCGAGCACTTCTCCGACTACGGAGAGGCGCTTCGAAGCTTTGATTACGTCACGACCCTGAACCCGAAGAACGCCAATGCCTGGTATGAGAAGGGAGCCATCCTGGCCAGGTACCTCTCCAACCCAGAGGACGCCCTCCGATGCTTTGATGAAGCAACAAGGCTCGAGGACGACTTTGACCTTGCATGGTATGACAAAGGCGTGGTCCTGTGCTCTGTTTACGGCCGCTTCGAGGATGCTGTCAGATGCTTCGATAAGGTCCTGTCCATCAACGAGGATGACGAGGACGCCTGGTACAACAAGGGCAATGCCCTGTCAGACCTCGGCAAGTACGAGGAGGCCATCGCAGCGTTCAAAAAGGCCCTGGAGATAAATCCCGAAATGGGTCCAGCATGGGGCAACATCGGCAACGCCTACTACAACCAGGGAGAGTTCGACAAGGCGCTGAAATGCTTCAACAAGGCCATCGAGCTCAACCCGTCCGATGATACTGCATGGTTCAATAAGGGTAATACCTACTCCAAGCTCCAGCAGTGGGACAAGGCCGTCCAGGCCTACAACAACACCATCCAGATCAACCCGAACCACGACGTGGCCATCCGCAACAGGAACTACTGTGAGGAGCAGCTGCGCAAGTCGGTGAACAAGGAGTAGGTGGTCCTTTGGCCCTCAAGCTCATCGGTCTTGATGCTATTTACAAGGGTAAGAAATATCTTGTCATAGGCAACAGGATCGAAGAGGGAACCAACAAGGTCCAGTACCAGCTCAAGAGGAAGAAATTGTTCGGTGGGCACGAGATCGTCTGGGCATATGAGGACGATGTGCAGTAGAGCATACCTGGCTACCGCATTATGGCCTCATTTCACCAACTCGGCCAATTAGCTTTATATAGAAATATGCAGCATATATACAAGACTGCGATGCACATTTTCTGCGCATTCTGTCCATAACCGGACGATTTGTCCGTAAGGGACACAGAAACTGTGCGACATCAAAAGGAAGGGATCACAGGGATGGACCTCGGGGCCATACAATTTAGGGACTTCGTCGGTAGGAAGCGGGAGTCCACAAGACTGAAGAAGGCTATTGACGAGCTAAAGGACGCCAACGGCTCGATAGTGTTCGTCAAGGGTGAGGTGGGGGTTGGCAAGACCCGTCTGGTCAACCATGTCATTGATGGTCTGGATGCCAAGGATTATCAGGTCCTCAAGGGAAAATGCATGTTCATGGAAAGGGCCGATCCGTTCCTTCCCATCTATCAACTACTCAAAAATTATTGCGATCATTCTGTGGATCCCGTGGCAGACATCAAGGACAGGATCTGCACGGTCCTTCCAAGCCAGTTCACCCCCAGACCTGCAGACGAGGAAGGGGGCACAGAGCGAGGGGCCAATGGTAGGGCGAACCTTCTACCACTGGGACTTATCCCGATGTCCGGTTCGGACGCGGAAGAGGCCACGCCAGAAGAGCGTGAGGCCTTCGGTCCGCTCATAGGTCTTTCTTCCATCGACAGCGAGTCCGTTCCAGATGAAAGGGACAGGGACCAACTGTTCGAGACGATATTCACAATTCTTTCATCCATCAGCGAGAACAAGCCTACGGTCCTGTTCATCGATGACTTCAACTGGGCAGACAACGGCACGATAAGTTTTGTCCAATACCTGTCATCCAGGATCTCGACCCAGCGTTTCACCCTGATACTGACCTATCAGCCGGATGACTACGGACAGTCAGAGAAGTCCACAATGCTTTCTGACACGGTCTCTAACCTTGCCAGGGAGGACTCTGTCTCCCAGATAGAGTTGTCTCGGCTTACTAAGGAAGAGGTTGAACAGATCCTCCTCTCATCCTTTGATCTCGAAGAGATCCCCGAAAAGTTCCTGGATAGGATCTATGATAGGACCGAGGGAAATCCGTTCTTCATCCAGGAGATCATTCGTGGCCTGGTCAACGATGGCGTCATCGACTCCACAGGCTACACCTGGCTCAACAAGGTGGACCTTTCCAAGGTCTCCATTCCCTCCTCATTGGAGGACATGGTCACCCGAAGGATGGGGAAGCTATCGCCGGAGGCCCTTAAGGTCCTCAAGTACGCCTCTATCGTTGGTCTTCAGTTCAACTTCTCATACCTCCTTGCCTTGGTAGCAAGACCGGAGGAGGAGGTCCTCGACGCACTTGACGAGCTCATCGAACAGAAGCTCATCTACGAGGAGCCAGGCACCGATGAGGAAAGCTACAGGTTCGATAACGCCATTGTGCGCGACCTTGCCTATGCTTCCCTCAGCAAGAGCCGCAAGAGGCTCATCCATAAGAAGATCGGAGAGATAATCGAGACCAAACATTCCGACGACGTCACTCCTGTGATATTCGACCTTGCCTACCACTTCAACAAAGGCAAGGAATACAGGAAGGGTCTCTACTATCTCATCAAGGCCGGTGAGGGAGCCTCGGCGATGTATGCCTACCATGAGGCGTTGGACTACTTCATCGATGCGTTCGAATGCCTCAGGCATCTGGAATCCTCTGAAGGCAACACCCAGATAAAGGAAGGACTCCTGTTCAACATCGGCTACTGCAAGGAAATCCTCGGAGAGTGGGACGACGCTTTGGAATACTACAACCGGGCCCTCCAACTCACCACCCTGTCCAAGCATATGAAGCTGCATGGCCAGATCATGAGGCACACAGGGGACATCCACAGAAAGCGAGGCGACTATGGCCTTGCGAACCTGAGCTACAAGAACGCCATTTCAGCGGCAAGGTTCGCCAAGGACTACCACACCCTCGCAGAGTCCTACCGCGGGACCGGATACGTCTCATGGCGTCGTGGGAAATTCTCCAAAGCGACCAAGGAGTACGAGTCCAGCATCAAGTATGCCAGACGCATCAAGGACCACTCCGTCATCGCGGTCATCTTCATCGAGGTAGGGAACCTCTACAGCTCAAAGGGTCAGTTCAACAAGGCCCTGGACCACTACCAGCGTGCTCTGGACATCCTGGAAAAGACCGGCAACCTGGGCGATATCGCTAGGTCTTACAACAATATCGGCGACGTCTACCTCCAGCAGGAGGACTTCGAAAAGGCGGTTGAATACTTCCGCCAGTCCGAAAGGTATGCTCGAAAGGTCGGCAACATCAACATGGCCTACTGGGCCCTGTTCAACACAGCCGACGCGTATGCTCACCTTGGGGAGCTGGACAAGGCAATGGACCTGTGCAAGACCGCAGAGGGCGGTCTCAAGGACCAGAACGACAAGGTGGGTCTGGGTTACACTTACATGGTCTACGGGATCATCCATAGTAAAAAGGGCGACCAGGCCAAGTCAAAGGATTACTTTGACAAAAGCACGAACATAATGAAAGAGGTCGACGTCCCCCTTGTCCTTGCAGAAGTGTACTACGAACGGGGCAAGACCCAATTGGAATCGGAGAACGTCTCCGAAGGGAAGAAGACCCTAGAGGAATCGTTGGAGCTGTTCGAAAGCCTCAACGCTCGGTACCAGTCCAACAAGATCAGGATGATCTTGGACGAGTTGTAGACCAACTTACGATTTTAGACGTTCTTAATGCATTCGTACTGCATAATAGTAAATAACACCCATGACTATTGGTGTTCAACCTAGGTGGTAGCATGAACCTTCGAACTTTCTCTGCAGCAATGGTCTCTGCTCTTTTGACCCTGGTGGTCCTCACCGCTCTTTTTGTGGCTATCGACATCCCTGTCACAGAGGGCGCTACGGTCATTGATACCGATATCACCGGAGGCAGCGACCTCTGGGATGTTGCTGGCTCTCCATACCTTGTGAACAAGAACGTAACCGTTCAGAACGGTGTGACCCTGTTCATCGATAGTGGGGTCCAGGTCAGGTTCGACACGGGCGTACACCTCTTCGTCGAGGGCGGGCTCTATGTCAACGGTAGCATGGGAAGCCTTGTTACCTTCACCTCACAGGAGATCTCTCCCGCTGCAGGCGACTGGGGTTCCATAGTCTTTAACTCCACATCTGACATCTACATTAATGATGCGCAGATAAGATACGCCACAGTGGCATTGGACAGCCGGTCCACAGGCGAGATAACAGTTCGTAACACCACCATCTCGAACTCTTTGACCGGCGACGTTGCGGCCACGGCTGGTTCCATGCCAAAGATGCTGAACTCCGCATTCGACGAGACGATATGCACAGCAGATGCCACCTCGAAGGTGGTCGTCAAGGAGTTCGTATCTGCCCATGCAGAGAACACCACGGGAGTTCCAGAGATCTTCTGTAACATCACGGTATGGGACGACATGGACCAGATGGAGGATTGGGAACTGACCAACCTCACAGGAGATGCCATCGAGATCGAGGCAACCGCATTCGAGATAAACTCCACAGGCATCCATTATGGCAGAAGGAGCAAGATCATCGCATCCACTCCGATGTATTCGTACAACCTAACACAGTATGCAAATGTGACCAACCCAGGCGAAAGGGATAGGTTCTTCCTCTGGTCCAAGGAACCAGAGATCACAGGCCTACCATCATCCATCATGGATATCGTCGAGGACGCCAAGTACGATGTGTTCTTTGGTCTTTCCGATCCCGACAACTCCACAGCTGACGTGAACATCTATGTCAATCACACAGAATGTTTCGTCAACAGAACACAGAACAGTCTAACGTTCATGTTCCGCAACGAGACCAAGACAAGCGGGATCCTTGGGGTGATAGTCACAGACGGCATCGCCAAGCTCTACTACGACATCCCGTTCCTGGTGGCACCCGTGAACGATGCACCAAAGATCGCCCTGGACCTGGACCCACCTATACTTTCAGTGACCGAGGGTATGACCTACCAGGTCAATCTCACCCTATCCGACGAGGAGACCGGTGTAGGTCAGCTCGTGGTGACCAGTGAGTCACCATACATCACCTACAACCAGACCGCAATGGCCATCGATATCATGTATCCGGACAGCAGGTATACAGGAGCTGTGAACGTCACGGTTTCAGATGGGGGAAAGAACGCCACTTCGCAGCTCCTTATCCAGTACACCGAGATCCCATCTGCCCCGGTCCTCTCACCAATACCTGCCCAGCAGGGTTATGAGGAGACCCCCTGGTCCATCAACATCTCCCAGTATGTGATGGATGCTGATTATGGGGATTCACTGACCTTCTCCCTTGACCCTGGCCGTAACACATCCTTGTGCTACACTCACATCACGAACAACACGATGTACTTCATCCCGATAGATGATATGTATGGAACGGATACGTTCACCATCACAGTGGAGGACCAGTATGGCCTCAAGGACACAGAGAGCATCTCCTTGACCATCCTGCCTCTCAACGATGAACCGATCCTGTCCATGCCTAGCGTAATGCCCATAGCACCCATCACCACGAACGATGAGATAACCATCGGCGTCTACTATCTGGATGTCGACAACGAGGCCCCACTTTATGTGAACCTGATAATGGGAGGTGTTACCTACAACATGACCCTTGTATCAGCCCATGATGGGGACTGGACCGACGGTGACAATCTGTTCGTTCACAAGTTCTACGTCCATGAACCAGCAGCGATCTCATACAGCTTTGCATGCATGGATATGAACGGGACGGCTTTCACATTACCATCTGCGAACTTCTCTGTAGTGCTTGCAGACCTTGACCATACCATGAGCGAGGGAGTAGTGGAGATAACCACCTACTTCACAGGCCATGATGCCCTTGCTGCAGGTTTCACGCTCGATGTGAACTCGACCACAGCTCTTCACTTGGATACGACGATGGCATCCATGGACCTCTTCTTCGAGGTGGACTATGGGACCATCGCAATAAACTGGGCCGATGTCGAGATAGATTATTCCGGACTCAACCTCTCCATAGCGGACGAGGACTCCATGGCAGTCTACAGGTATACGGGCTCGGACTGGACAAAGCTTGCCCAGACCTCTCCTGACACCAGCACGAAGGTCCTTACTGCCAACATCTCGGCCAGTGGGACCTATGGAGTGTTCGCAGACATCGACATCCACTCTGATTTCGACAACGACGGTGTGGAGTACTTCGAGGACCTCTTCCCGTTCGATCCTACAGAATGGCAGGACAGCGACGATGATGGTATCGGGGACAATGCAGACCCTGATGACGACAATGACGGGTGGACAGACCTTATTGAATCCACAGCTGGAACAGACAAGTTCGATAACACATCCGTCCCGATCGACACGGATTCGGACGGCCTCTTCGATTACGAGGACCCGGACGACGACAACGATGGTATGAACGATAGTTGGGAAGCCGCATACTCTGGTATACTGGATCCCAAGGACCCAACCGACGCGGACGACGATCCTGACGGTGACGGAAAGACCAACCTCGAAGAGTTCCAGGCTGGTACGGACCCCACCGAGAAGGATGCATCCACAGACACGTTCGAATATTCCTGGCTCATCATCCTACTTATCGTTGTGATAGTCGTGATAGTGATAATCGCAGGTATCATGTACTACATCAAGCGTGACTCCGAGGCCATCGAGCAGGAGCAGGAAGAGGCAGAGGAAGAACCCGAGCCAGAGCCACCTGTGAAGGTCTCAAGGAAGAAAGGCAAGAAGAAGGGGAAGAAGAAGGAGAAGCTTGTTGCCTACGCCCGCTATGATGTCACTGCAATGCAGTCCAAGAAGTCCTCCAAGAAGAAGAAGATCGACGACGACGAGGTCGACTGGGGAGACGATGATGATGATGATTGGGACGATGACGAGGACGAGGAGATGGACCTTCTCGACCGCGCCGACGAGGCCGAGTTCGATGATGACGAGCTCGACGAGATAGAGGAGGAGGATGACATTGAGGAGGAGGACCTGGATGTCCCAACAGACGACTTCGTTTGCCCTGAATGCGGTGAAGAGGTCGATGAGGACGCGGACGAGTGCATCCACTGTGGGGCAGAGTTCGAGGAGCCTTAAGAAGGTGAGACCAACATGGGACTGTTACGGTCCATACCCAACTCGTTACGCCTTTGGCTATTGCACCCCAAGTCGTTCCTGGTGCCTTGCGCAGAGCATCTGTTGCTTTACCTGGTAACTGGAGCTTTGGAGCTTGCCTTGGCAATCGTCTTTCTTGTTCTCACACCCACCCTTGCATTGTACTTGGCCGACACGTTCGGGCTGGAGATAGGGGTCGCTACCGTTATCATGTGGATCGCGACGGACGAGGTCCTTGCTCTTTCTATCCTAACCATCATGAACGCCCTGATCCTCGGGGGAATGGCCGAGGTCCAGGTGGGGGCTGTCAAGGGCGAGTATCATGGATTCTTCGCAGTGATCAAAGCTGGAAGGGGGAAGAGACTCACCCATTTCATCATCTCCATAGCGAACACGATGCTGGTCGCTGCTGTGGCGTCATTGATACTTGTACCCATGATGTTCCTCACTATCAGGTTCGAGTTCATCTGGTACATCTTCGCATACTTTGCCTACCCTGTGTTCATGTACTTCTACGGGTTCTGTGTCCCACTGACGTTCATGCCGTACGTGATAGTTGCCCAGGAGAACGTAGGTCCGTTCACTGCCATCTCAAAGGCCTACAAGACCTTCTTCAAGGATTGGCAGAGCTTCATCCTACTGGGGGCAAGCATGAAGGTGGTCTCGTTCTGTTGTGCCTTCATACCGCTTGCTGGGACAGCCTTGGTCTGTCTGGGACATCCTTATTTCATGACGATGTTCCATCTATACTACCACGAGAAGAACGGGACGCTGTATCTCGATGAGAGATTGAGGCCTATCAAGTCGAAGAAGCGCAAGGCCCCTTCTGCAACTGCAGCATGAAAAGGATTAAGAAGGCCTGACCGAATATTGTCATGGAGGGTGACGTTGGAGCCGATGGACATCATCAAGATGAACTTCCATGCTTGGAAGGAAGACCTATCACCGTATCTGTTGATGTGTCTGGAAGGTTATCTTATCGTCCTCGTCCTAGCTATTGGGATGCAGGTGATCCTCGTTCCATTGATCCTGATCATGGTCCTTCTCTTCACGATAATGCCTACGGTCTTCTTCGCTTCGGGTTCTAGTGCTGGAGTATGGGCCGGCCTATTGACCATGTTCTTTTTCTATTTCGTATTTCCATTCCTGCTCGCATTGCTGATATCACCTCTGGCAGCCCTCATGAACGGATTCTATTTCGGAGGGCTTTGTGCAGTGATCAAAAAGATCTTCGATGGGGAGAGGCCCTCCTTTGGTGATGTCTTCAAAGGTGGAAAGACAGGGCTGAAGACCAACTTCGTCATGGCTTACTTCTTCATCATATGTATTCTTCTTTTAGCGTTCATCATCCCGATAATAGGGTCCTATCTAGGCATGTTGTTCATACCAGTGTTGCTCCTTCCCTTTGTGATACATGCCGAGGAAGGCATAGGAGCTGTAGCTTCCATCAAGAAAGGGTTCAAGTTCTTTGGACAGAACAAGGGCAGGGTCATGATGCTCGGCCTGTTCTATTTCCTTGCAATGCTCATCGGCTCGATGTTGGGACCATTGGCCATGGTGGTCCAGCTTGTGGGGATACCTTTCCTTCTCTGCTGCCTCTTCACCATGTATCGGGGAGAACCACCACCTATCCGATCGTGGGGCCCTCAATATCGAGCCCCCGCACCTGCATATTACTATCCACAAGGTTCAGCACCAGGATACTATCAACAGCCTTACCCGAACTACTACCAGGGACCCCCACATGAGTACCCACAGGGCCAGCATCCTCCAAGTGGGGACCGTCCGCGAAAGAGGCGGCAGCCCTCAGAGGTCCCCCCACAACGCAGGTCCAAGGGCAAGAAGACCGGAGGAAAGAAGCGCTCTTCGTCCAAGGGCAAGCCTAAGGGTAAGAAAAAGGGTGGACGAAAGAAACGTCCAGAATAAGCCTATCTCTTGGCCTTAGGGTCCACAAGCTCTTCTTCGATCTTTCCGACCTTTCGAGCCAGGTCCATCTTCTTTTGGATGTTTGCGGATCCTCTGATGACGACCTTTGCACCGTCTGGGGAGCCCCCACCGTGCATGCAGCCTGGGACACCCGCACCGAGAGTTAGCCACTCGATGAGCCTTGCAAGCTTTGCCCTGGTCTCACCGGAGCAAGCTGCGCTGAGATACTTCTTCAGCAGGTCACCGTACTCTGCACTGTCAAGGTCCTGGCAGGATGGTAGGCAGCCGGTCTCGGCAATGCCGCCAGCAATGTCCTGGGCAAGGATCTTGGTGTCGTAAGGGAGCCTGGCCACATGGACCTTGTTGACGTTTGCCAAGAGCTGGTCTGGTATCCAAACACCGCTCGGATGCCTGGAACCCATTGCCGATGCAGCTATGCCCATGCCGAACGTGGTCTCGTTGTTGATGACCATCTGGGTGATCTTGTCGTTGAACACCTTCTCGCTGAGGCCATTTGCTCTGGCCATTAGTGCTGCAGCACCTATCATCACATCACCCTGACCAGCGACGCAGCCACCGATGGCTGCTCTGTAAGGAGCGATGAAGTTCATGACGGTGGGCATTGTGAACTTTGTTTCTCCGTTCATGAAGATACGCTCGTTCGGAACGAACACATCATCGAACAGTAGGTATGCCTGGGTGATGCCACCACAGGACACAGGGTTGTCGAAACCTTCCTCGTCATCCCTTCTGTCGGAAGGATGCCTGGCCTCAACGATGGTGAGTCCCTCGATGTCCTTTGGAATGACACCGGAGAATGCCCATGCTTCCTCTCCCTCCTTGTATCCCGAGCCTGGAAGGAGGAAGATCTCGTTGGCAGCAGCGATACCGCAGATCATGACCTTGGCGCCTCGGAGGACCACACCGTCGTCCCTGGTCTCAACGACCATGAGGTTCATCTCAGGGTCTGCCTGGTCGCCGGGCCTCTTGGAGCGATCGCCCTTTGGGTCGGTGAGCGCACCGGCCACAGCAAGGTCCTGCTTCTGCGCTTCGTTGAGCCAGTTCTTGAGCCTCTCGTGGTAGTTGGTACCCATGGCCTGGTCGATGTCATAGGTCACAGCCCACATGGAGTTGATGCCAGCGTATCCCGCACAGCGTCCTCCGGTGCAGGTTCCTGTAATGTTGAAGACCTCACGCTTCATCCTGGAGTTGAAGATCATGTCCTCGGCGCTCTCGTTTATCGTGAGGTACCTGGACACGCGCTCTCCGTTGAGTGGGGATATCTTTGTGAAGATCTCCTCGAACTCTGGGTCCAGGGAGACCTTGAAGATCTGGGAGTGTCCTTCCACCGTGCGTTTGGTGGATGGGTGGGTGGTCACATCGTCTATGAGCTCGCCGAACTTGTAGACGTTCGGACGGAGGTTTTTGAGGGATTCCTTGTACTGCTCGGGTGTACGCATAGGCTCACCAGTTGCCCGAAATCGGGGTTATCTGATAAAAAGGGATGGGATTAGAATGCTGGGTAACGATTGTTGAGAAACTCTCATAAAGGGCTTGAAAACCCTTTCAACACCCGCCCGCCAAATACCTCCCCTCCCAACCTGGCCTCCCTGCTCGTGCCCCTCGAGGAAAGGTTTCCTTTCCGAGTCCGCTGAAAACCGAAGAGCTTTGCTCTGTTTTCTGCTGGACCCCCGCTCACCAGGAGGCCAGGTTTCATACTTGATAAGGACCCCAAATACTCTTTAAAATTTCGAACCCTGTCCAATAACCCATATATATGCTCCACTAGCAATATTCTCCTAAGTCACGTTCTAGTGGTGATACCATGAACACAAAAACCATCGTAGCTGTCCTCGCGGCCCTGATCATGTTAGTGGCAGCTATGATAGTCCTTGCTCCATCAGTTGTAGCAGAGGATACATCGGATCCATGGGAAGACGATGATCCATCCAACTGGTCGGAGGAGGAGTGGGACCAATGGGCCGAGGACCTCGAGAAAGAGTACACAGAGGATCATGAGGACTGGGAGGACGAGGATTGGGACGACTGGGAGGAGGAGGACTGGGACCTGCCAGAGGATTACGGCGACTACGATGGCCGTGCCCTCTACATCACCCAGGACCCACACGCGGTCTTTATCAACTCCATGCAGGAGAACGACGATGAGGCCCTCTGGTTCGACTTCAATGTCTTTGCAGACTCCGAGCTCTCTGTAGGTGTGTATTATGGCGGTTATGGGTCAGAGGGAGAACAGAAGGCAGGTATGGAGCTCAAGTTCCTTGGCCTTGTTGAGTACATCGACCTCGACGATGATGACACGTTCGATCCCGAGTCCGACGACATTGTCTCTACATATCCACTATCCAGCTCATTCTATGAATCAGACCTGATGAGAGGAGTCAACGACTTCCAGAACCATGGTCTGGATGAGGACAGGAAAGATTACCTCGACGTCTTCTGGGAGTACGATTATGCAGATGGTTACAACGAAGGATTCCTCGTAGGATGGGACTGGGGTTACGAAGAGGGTGAAGAGGACTTCAGAGCCGGTGAGGAATATGACACCGACATCTGGACCCAGCTTTCAGAGGACGAGCTCCTGACCCTTATCACTAAGTTGAGCGGCCTGGACGTCGAGAACGACACCTTTTTGGAAGAATATGCAGACTACTACGGTGACTACTCAGACTATATGGATTGGTCAGAGGAGGACTGGGACAACTGGGAGGAGGAGATCTTCACCGACGAGTCCTACGCCTGGTATTGGGAAGGCCTCTTCACCGGAGTGATCGCCGGGTTCGAGATGGGTTACGAAAAAGGCTACTCAACAGCAAAGGACATGGGCACCACCCGAACCGGTGATGGCAAGGGGTCCGATGCTCGAGCACCACCACCAAAGGACGACTGGGGAGAGCATCCGGACTACCATGACGAAACAGGTTACTGGGAGGACTATGGATATGGTGGGCACGATCCTTGGGGCTATGCCCTACGGTACAAACCTATCAAGCTGGAGAAGGTCACAAACGACGATGACACCTACTCCATTGTCCTCAACATCACAGACACCGAAGACATATTCAGCATCCGCTGCAAGGTGTCCAATGACTTTACGGAGATCGAGAACGGATACCTATCTCCAGCCTCGGTCAAGATAGACATTATGATAAATGACTACCCATACGACAGTGAGAAGAGCCAGATAGCACTTCTCATGGACACAGGCTCCACTTCCATGAAGGGACCTGTTGATATGAAGAGGCATGGCGAATCCTGGGATGAGAAGCAGAAGCTTGCAAAGGACGAAGAGGAGCTTCGCATAGATTCCCAAGACTTCACAGGGTTCTTCTCTTGGGTCAAGTACGCCATCTGCGATGGCTCCAAGGAAACTGTCAGGGTTAGCGAGTATTACTCGATATACGGCTCGCAATGGGACGAGCGGGGAAGGATGTCCGACCAGTACAAGGGCGTCATCTTCTCCTATCCCAGGGCCAAAAGCATCTACCATGATCCCAAGCTTGGTTTCATCCAGGTCGGGGATATCGATGTGTATGAGGACATAGGCAGGGGGGCTGCCCACATCCTCCAAGGAAACATTTGGGTATTTGGTATTACCGTCATCGTAGTCGGAGCCCTCGTCGCGGTCTCACTGGTAGTGAAACAGCGCTCACTCGCATCAGAGAAGAAAGAGAAGAAGAGAAAGAAGTGAGACACAGACAAGGGCCGTGTCAACCTTCTAGCTTAGGCCACCCTTTCTATATTTAGCGGGACTCCGATACGATTGACGTAAGGAGGTGATGAGTTGTTCCCGCTCGAAAACATCGTGGTCGCTCTGTCCTGCGTACTGGCAGCCACGCTTCTAGTTATCTCGGCTTTGGCTTACAAACGTAGCAAGAACAAGAAGATGCTCATCCTGGCAGGTGTGTTCACCATATTCTTTGCCAAGGGCGTCTTCCTGACCGTGTGCTTGTTCGCAGGCATAGATTCGCTGTATTGGCCGTTCATCATAGGTGGTATCCTGGACGGCGCGGCTTTGATCGTCTTGTACATCTCGACGATGCGGGTGTAACTCGATGGACAAGCGCATCCTCGACGTGGAGACCAGGCGGGAACTCTTTCAACTCATCCAGTCCAACCTAGGTCTCCATATGCGAGAGATAGCGCGAAGAACAGACATGCAGCTCTCCTTGGTCGAATACCATCTCCGTTCGCTCGAGGAGAACGAACTCGTCTATGCCATCAAGGAGGGTGGGTACAATCGATACTACGTGGACGATGATCTGCCGGAGGCGGGGGGAGGAGGTAGGCTTGACTCCAGCCAAAAACGGAAGCTGCATCTTCTCCGCCAGAACATTCCGCTCAGGGTGGTCTGCGTCCTCCTGGATAACCCAAAGGCCAAGCACAAGGAGCTCCACGAGTGCGTTGAGGTCTCTGCTTCCACGCTCTCATATCATCTCACAAGGATGGTGAAGGCCGAGATCCTCATCAAGGTCAGGAGAGGTAAGGATAAGGGATACAGGCTGATGGACCGGAAGGAGGTGCTCTACATCTTGATGGTGGGACACGTGGCTCCTCCGGATGTGGTGGATGGGTTCATCAGCACTTGGGAGGAATTTTTCTAAGCAAGTATTATCACTTCAATCAGCACTGTATGTGCTGATACCATGGCTGACACCTCCAACGGACTCAAGATAACCTTGCGCGCAGATGGCGGTCCGTTCAAGGATGCGGACGATGTCTCGCTCATAGCGACCTTCGAGAATGTGGGGAACAAACCATTCTCCCTTACCTTCTGGTGGAACCGGTTCATCAAGGTCCAGGACTCCGACGGCAACAAGGTCACCCCCATCGGCGGGCCGGTGCTGCCATGCGGCGTCAAGGAAGAGACCGAGACCCTTGAACCAGGCCAGACCTTCGAGCGGAACGAAGGACTTGCATGCACTCAACCTGCAGGATCAAAGCCTCTCATTGGGTGGGCATACAAGCTCAAGCCCGGGAAGTACAAGGTCAAGCTAATCTTCAAAAATCCCCCCTCCCACGGCCATGCCCCCAACGAGGCCCCTGACGCGTGGGAAGGTAAAACGAAATCCAATACTGTAGAGATGATCATCGAGTGATCATTCTTCTTCGCTCTCCTCCATGATCTCGATCTCCACCTCTGGTGTGTCCTCTTCGACGTTGTCCATATCTTCAGGGACCTCATCGTCAGGCCCCTCGTCCTTTCCGTCACCCCAGTTGACGACCTCTGCTTCCACGAACTCTGGCTCCTCACCTGGAGGTTCAGGACCATCCTCAGATGGACCGTCAGTGAATCCAGATGGAGCTTGGGCCTTTCCGTCTGAAAATTCCTTCTTTTTCTTCGGCCTCTTCCTACGAGAGGCAATACCCAGTAGCACCAGCAGGACCAGACAGACAATGAGCAAAAGGACAGCAACAGCAACGATACACATGGTCCCAAGACCAACCGCATCCTGGACCGCTCTTACATCAGCATCATCCTTGATGGTCCGGTTGATGTACATTGGGATGGTCTTGTTATCATATACGGTCTCTGTTACATTGTGGTAGACTACTTCTGTCTGGTTCACTACGACCATGTTGTTCACCACAGTAATATTTTCAACCAACACCTCGGTGACAACCTTCTTGACCATCTGGTCAGAGATGACTGGGACGGCATCGGAGTAGACCACCCCGCCCCAGAGATATTCAACCCCCACTCGGACCTGATAGCCAAGGACATCCTCTGCAGTAGAGTTCAAGGTCAGGACCTCCACTAGCTCCTCGAATGTGCTGGCCCCCATGCCCGCAGCCGTTGTTCCATTGCCGATGTCGATCTGGGAAAGAGGATCTGGTAGTGTGAGCAGCACTTCCTTTTCCCCATCAGATAACTCTATCTTATGGTTGACAGAGTAGCTCGACCGTGTGAGATTCCCACCAAGCCCCACACCATCATTCCACACCTCGACCAACGCATCCGATGTGAACTGGGAAAGATCATCCACAGAGATATTGAACAAAGCATCCTCGTCCGTCCAGAGGTCACAGGTTCGTTCTAGTGACACTCCCCCCGATGGTTCGGTCACATTGATGCTGACCTTACCTGTCGACCCGGGGTTTCCAACCACGTCGGTAGCTATAACCTCTACATGGTCCACTTCCCCCACTGTCTGGGGGAAGACTACCCGGGTATGGTCACCGAATATCTCGGTATTGAACTCGACCAGATCGAACGGCCCATCTCCATCGCTCCAATAACTAATGGCCAGACCACCTGCAACACCAGCCCCATCATCCTCTACGTCAACAAGCAGACATGGGGGCCTTCCATAACCTCCAGGTGGAGGAATAAGTGACATAGTGGGCCCAGTAGTATCCACAGAGATGATCGACGTAGCCGTGACGAACGGACCGTTCCCAGCCTCATCCCAGCATCTCATGCGAACACGGTTCTGCCCTTCAGTGAGGTTCAACCCGACCTGGACCTGTGTCCCGTTCAGAACGTATGGAAGGTTCAACCAGTCTGTGAATTCTCCTCCCTCTCCTGCCATTTGGAATTCAACTATAGCTACATCGGCAGACACATCGAACTCCAGCTCCATTTCTGTATCATTGAACCAGCCAGATGAAGGGATGCACCCTGTATCAAGGAAAGCTACAGGGTCGGTCACATCGACGTTGACAGCATATCCATAGGACATGGGCCCCTCACTTCCCCCCCAGATGTAGCGGGCCTTTATCTCCCAGATCCCATCAGGAAGACCATCCACAAGATGGGGGGAAGAGGTGTTTAGCGTCCAATACAGCTCTCCATTCCTGGATGCCCCCAGGGGGGAAGCAATGACCTTCATGCCAGTGATACCATCGTCCCAGAGCAATGGCCATTCCACACCGGTTAAAGGCACGATCCCATCTGTGGAAACGGATGAGGTCGGCCTCACGGTCGGTACCAGCTGGGGGAAGTGACCAGTGGCTGTACCTTCTGGGACATCTCCCATACCATCTCCTGCGACCATAGAAGGCATTCTGGTATGCTCAGCAACCGAAAGCGGTCCCTGGATGGTCACTGTCATAGAGCCAGTTCCAGTGGAGGGAGAACCGAATTGTCCATCTGCTCCAACACCAGAAGCATCACCTGCAGAGCCATGGCTTCCAGTTGTTCCCCAGGGCGATCCTGCTCCGGAGTATGCCCACCCGCGAACAGCTTGTGTAATAATCCCACCGACGCCAAGTTCGTAGTCGATCGATCCAGAGTTCAGTTGGATGTCAGTTCCATCAATACCAGCGGCCTCGTCTGTATTCACAATGACAAAGCAAGAACCGGTGGAAAGAGCATCATCATCGATGTCTCCCCCTGGGGGATAATACTGAACCAATCCCCCTCTCCCACCAGTTCCACCGTTCCCCCCAGCACCTATGGTTCCTCCTTCAAGACAGAGACTGTCTCCACCAGACGCATCTCCACCGAGACCCCCCTCTTGATCTGACCCATTCCCGGTCCGTCCATGAACTGAACCAGACGCTACCATGATGGAGCCAAGCTCTAAACTCGCAGAGGTCGAGTCAATGCCCAATATCACATCACCACTGGACACGAATCCCGAGATATGGCCCCCTCGCCCGTCATCCTGTGATGGATCTCCAACATCTCCACCATTGCCACCCGTACCACCATCCCCCCCATCGCCAGAGAAATATGCGAGTGATCCAGGATACCCACCAGTACCTCCCGATGCGCCCCCTCCATCACCACCTTTGGCATCTCCTGCATCTCCAGTTGAGACTACAACAGCACCAGTCATGAGGCCGATATTGGCCCCCTTTGCCCGTGCAGATGGACCTGTAAGGATCATATTGATCTTACCTGTGGCCACTGCTCCAGAGATATCTCCACCGTTTCCCCCAATGGCATCTCCGCCTTTCCCTCCGACCCCACCATCGCCACCATCTCCCCCATCTGTATGTGAGCCAGTGGCAGACGAAGCATATCCTAATCCTCCCCTGCCCGAGGGGGATTGACCCCCTGTAGCACCTCCTCCATTCCCAGACCTGGCCTTCATGGAACCAGTTGTGACCTCGATGTTCGAATCCGAGATCATAACAGAGCCGTTCATCACAAAAGATACATCCCCCGTGGTCACACCACCTATGTCTCCACCCGTTCCGCCTTCAGCATCACCCCCATCACCTGACGTTCCGCCATCCCCCCCATCTTTTGGAT
>JANQNL010000051.1 GCA_028279585.1 Thermoplasmatota archaeon | reverse complement strand
TGGAACGAAGGACCCGATCTGGGCCATTATCGTGATGAGTGCGACCTGACGCATGTAGGTAGACTTACCTGCCATGTTGGGGCCTGTGATGACCATGAGCCTGTTGTCGTCGCAATCGAGAAGAGTGTCGTTGGGGACAAAGCCCTCGTCGGAGATCTGTTCCACGACCGGGTGTCTTCCAGCCTTGACCTGGATGATGTTGTCGTCCGTGACCTCTGGTCTCTCGTAGCCATTGTTGACGGCTACTTCTGCCAGCGAGGCCAGGACGTCGAGGTTAGCTAGTGCGCGGGCTGTGGACTTCACTCTCTCAGCCTGGGCTGCTACCTCTTCTCTGATGGTGGAGAAAAGCTCGTACTCTAAGGCCACGGACTTCTCTTCTGCTGAGAGGATCTTCCCCTCCATCTCCTTGAGCTCTTCGGAGATGTATCTCTCACCAGTGGCAACGGTCTGCTTGCGGATGTAGTCATCCGGTATCTTGGCCGCTGCATCCTTGGGTATCTCGATGTAGTAGCCGAAGACCTTGTTGTATCCCACCTTGACCTTCTTTAGGCCAAACTGCTTCTTCAGCTTCTCTTGAAGACCCTTGACCCACTCTTTTCCCCCACGGGCCAGGCCGCGGAGCTCGTCCAGTTCCTCGGAGGCTCCATCCCGGATCATCCCTCCTTCCCTGACGGTTAGAGGTGGTTCGTCGACGAAGGCTGTCTGGATGGTCTGGACCATCTCCTCCAGTGGGTCCAGGGAATCGGTGAGCTCCTTGAGAAGTGGGGTCTCTTGGACCTTGCTGGACTTCTTCAGGATCTCTATGAGAGGAGGGATCTGAGAGAGGGATGTTGAGAGGGAGACAAGGTCTCGGGCGTTGGCTGTACCGTAGAGGACCCGGGTGATGATCCGCTCCATATCATGGATTGCCTTGAGCCCGTCTCTTGTGTCATGGCGGACGAACAGGTCTGCGGCCAGTGTCTGAACGGCATCGAGACGACCGTTGATCTCGTCAAGGTCCATGAGGGGTTGGACCATCCATTTCTTCATGGTCCGCGTTCCCGCAGAGGTGACGGTCTGGTCAATGATGGATAGGAGAGTCCCTGCATTTCCCCCCTCGCGGAGGTTCGAGACCAGCTCGAGGTTCCGAAGGGTGGTGGCGTCCAGGATCATGAAGTTCTCGCTGGAGTAGGAACGGACCTTGTCTATATGGGGGACATCCCCCTTCTGGGTCTCCTTGACATAGTCCATCAGTCCGCCTGCGGCCATTACACAGATGGGCTTCTTGGCAAGTCCCATTCCGTCTAGGGTCGTGGTGGCGAACTGGGTCTTAAGTGTAGTGGATGCGAATTCCTTGAGGAACGAGTTCTCGGTATGTCCAGAGATGATCGGTGGCTGTGCAAGCCTTGTGGTAATAAGCGCGGTAAAGACCTCGTCATCCGCTAAGGCTGTCGGTACCACTACCTCTGTGGGCCTGAACCTTGTGAGCTCTGTTAGAAGCATTCCGTCAGCGTCGCTTCCCCCGAACTGGGTCACAGAGAACTCGCCTGTGGACATGTCCAGGAACGCTACAGCGTAGTCGCCCTTCTGCTTGACCACGCTCGCGATGAAGTTATTGGCGTCAGATGGGAGGATGGAGCCTTCGAGGACGGTGCCCGGGGTCACAACGCGGATCACATCGCGCTTGACCAGGCCTTTGGCCTTCTTCGGGTCCTCGGTCTGCTCGCAGATCGCCACCTTGTAGCCTGCCTTGACCATCTTGCCCAGGTACTGCTCCAGAGCGTGATATGGAAAGCCTGCAAGGGGGACGCGTTCCCCTGATTTGGGGTCCTTATCCCTTGCCGTAAGTGTGATCCCAAGTATCCTGGAGGCTATCTCTGCGTCCTCATGGAACATCTCGTAGAAATCTCCCATCCGGTAGAACAGGATGGTGCCTGGATACTGGTTCTTGATGGCCTGGTACTGGCGCATCAAGGGGGTGGTCTTAGGGTCTTTCGCTTTAGCCAAATGTTCTCCCGCAGGGGGAATGGTGGGATGGGTCAAAAAGGTTTGGAAGTGGGAAGAAAGTGAGAGCGGTCTTCGAAACTATCTGGAAAGAATTGATGTTCAGAGCCTTAAATGTTGGAGAAAGGCAGGTTCTGAACATCAACCTCTCTTCTTTCTGTTTCGGAGACCGCGGTTTCTTCACACTTACAAACCTCGACCCATCCTACCATTTCCCTCGCTACTGCACATATCCCATGTATATGCCAGAACACCCCTGGCCCTCAATCCCAAAAAACATTTAAACCCACCATTGCGTTAGACCGCCAATGGCAAATATCGTCATCGCAGGGTCAGGAAAGGTGGGGTTCCACATAGCCAGCACCCTCCTTAAGGAGGGTCACAACATCATCATCATCGAGCAGGACAAAGAGGCCTTCCAGCTTGCAGAAAGCCTCGACGCCCTGGTCATCACAGGCAACGCAGCCTCCCCCAAGGTCCTTGCAGACGCATACATCTCATCAGCTGACATCTTCATCGGTGTCACGGGTTCTGATGAGGTCAACCTTCTCTCCTGCGCCATCGCCAAGGCCAATGGCTGCAAGACCATTGCCAGGGTCAATGGCCTGGACTACATGGACGAGCCCATCTCCACCACCAAGTTCACAGATATCGGCGTCGACATCGCCATCTGTCCGGAGCTGGTCTCTGCCATCAAGATGATCAACCTGTTGACCATCTCTACCTTCCTAGACTCGAACCTGTTCGCACAGGGCAAGGTCCAGGTCATGGAGTCCAGGATAGAGGAGGACGCCCCCATCCTTGGCAAGCCCATCAAGAACATACCATTCCCGAAGGAGTGCAATGTGGTGGCCATCTACAGGGATGCGGACATCATGATCCCCCATGGGCCAGACACCTTCTTCCCCATGGACAGGGTCATATCCATATTATCCGACGACAGCGTCATCCCGAACCTTCAGAGACTGTTCGGGGTAGAGACCAGTGTCGTCGAGTCCAAGGCCATAGAGCGGGTCATGATCTACGGGGCCACCAGGATCGGCATCCATGTGGCAAAGCACATGTCCAGCAGGGACATGAGCGTTATCCTCATTGACGAGGACGCAGAGCGCTGCAGGTCGGTCTCAGAGATCTTGCCAAAGGTCCTGGTCATCCAGGGTTCTGCCACGGACAAGGACGTGCTCGTTGACGAAGGGGTCAGGGATGTGGACGCGTTCCTGTCGCTTACCAATTCCGAAGAGACAAACGTCCTGGCCGCGCTCATGGCGAAGCAGTATGGAGCCAAGCAGACCATCGCTTTGGTGGACAGGACCGAGATGAAGTCCATGCTCGAGGAGGTCGGCATCGACCTTGCCGTATCCCCAAGGCTTGCGACGGTCTCTGCGGTTCTCAAGTATACACACAATCCAGACGTCATATCCATCTCTCTCATGCACTCCACCGAGGCCCAGGTGGTGGAGATGAAGGTACCTTCCTCATCCCGGCTCATCGGGAAGAAGCTTAAGAAGGTCACAGAGTTCAGGCGCAATGCGCTACTGGGTGCGGTGGTGAGGAAGGGCAGGGTCATCATCCCCCACGGTGATTTCGTCTTTGCACGAGGCGACAGGTTGGTCATATTCGTTATGACCAGCGCTCTCCGTAGGATAGAGGCCCTGGTCACGAAATGATCCAGGAGGTGACAAGATAAGGTTCAGGGCCTTGGCCAATGCCTTGGGTTACATACTCATGCTCTTTTCGGCAAGCTTTGCCCTTCCCCTTATCTGCGCCATCATCTACATCCGCAGGGACACCGAGGGCTGGGAGACCATCCTTGCGTTCGTGATCCCCGCGCTTCTATCATTGCTTACAGGATTGTTCTTCACTCAGATCATTGGAAAGAACGAGACGCTCGGTCTGCGGGACCGAGAGGCGTTCGCGGTGGTCGGGATCGGTTGGCTGGCCATAGCTGCGTTCGGGGCCATGCCGTATCTGATATCTGGGACCTTCGACTTCGGTATCGAGGGGTTCGTGAACTCATACTTCGAATCCATGAGCGGGTTCACAACGACTGGGTCGACCGTGTTGGAACCGTCGCCGGGTAACGATTACTTGGACGACTACGCACACTCTGTCCTACTGTGGAGAAGTCAGACCCAGTGGATGGGCGGTATGGGTATCATTGTGCTGTCCGTGGTGGTGTTCTCGAGGTTGTTCGGTGGTGGAATGGGCCTGATGCGCGCAGAGGTCCCTGGAACTTCCGTGGCAAGGCTGCGGCCGAAGATGCAGCACACTGCCATGGCGCTGTGGTTGATCTATGCCCTTTTCACATTGATGGAGGCCGTTCTTCTGCGGCTTGCTGGTATGTCCACTTACGATGCCATCAACCATTCGTTCACGACCCTGGCCACAGGTGGTTTCAGCACTCACTTCGCATCCATCGCTTACTACAGTAACACCATGGACCCCATCGGGTTCGGTGGTTCATACGCGCTCATCGAGGTTATTCTGATCCTGTTCATGGCCATTGCTGGTACCAACTTCGTTCTCCACTACACCATCATCATGAAGGGCGATAGGATCCGGGCGTTGTTCAAGGACCCTGAGTTCAGGTTCTATATCTTACTGCTTCTGTTCGCAACGCTTGTGATGACGGCGGTGCTGACCTGGAGGACGTATCCTGCCTACACAGCATCTCGTTATGCTGTGTTCCAAGCTGTGTCGATCATGACGACGACCGGTTATGCCAATGCTGACTTTGAGACTTGGCCAGTGTCGGCTCGTATGCTACTGATCATCCTCATGTTCGTTGGAGGTTGTGCAGGTTCTACCGGAGGTGCCATCAAGGTCATTAGGGTGCTAGTTATCTTGAAGATGGCACGCCGTGAGATCCGCAAGGTGGTCCATCCCAAGGCTGTAGTGCCCATCAACATTGGCGGGACAGCCATCCCCGAGGAGACCTGCATGAGCATCGCCGCGTTCTTCATCCTTTACCTGGCGATATTCATCGTAGCCACGTTCCTTATCGCGCTTATCGGTGCGCAAAGCGGAGGAGCGTACGACTTTCCGTCCGCTCTCTCGGCCGTTGCTGCGACCCTAGGAAATGTGGGTCCGGGGCTTGGAGCCTTCGGTCCGACGGTGACTTATCTGCACTTGCACTGGATAGGAAAGATCATCTTGACACTGTGCATGTGGACCGGCAGATTGGAGCTATACGCTGGTGTGTTCCTGTTCTTCCCAGGCTCCTGGCGTAAGTGATTTTATTTCCCAGCCAGGCGTACAAAGTTTTATGAACTTTCAGTTCACTCCCATCTGTGGAGGGTTTCGATGTCGCAGACAAAGCCAGCTTATGGAGTGTTCGAAGGTGGGGGCGTCAAGGGGATCGCGCTCATTGGTGTATTGAACGTTATGGAGAAGAAAGGCTACAAGCTCACGCATGTGGCCGGTAACAGTGCTGGAAGCATCGTGGCCGCACTTGTGGCTGCCGGTCTTTCTGCCAAGGAGATACGGGATTTCATGATGAAGTTCAACTTCATGAGCCTGCTGGAACCATCTGGCTGGGGAAAGGTCCCGCTCCTGGGAATGCCATTGCAGCTTCACTTCAAGATGGGCCTGTACGAAGCCAAGCACATTGAAAAGACACTTGGCGAGATCCTCGAGTCCCGAGGTATCAAGACCTTCGGCGACCTCAAGACCAAACAGAAGGGTGTGCTCAAGTACAAGCTCCACGTCATGGCATCGGACATCTCCCAGGGT
>JANQNL010000002.1 GCA_028279585.1 Thermoplasmatota archaeon | reverse complement strand
TCCTGGACCTCGCCGTCACCGAGGATACAGTAGACCTTGTAGTCCTTCCTATCGATGCGGCCTGCCAGTGCCATTCCGATGGCTGCGGAGAGGCCCTGTCCCAGGGAACCTGTGGACATGTCGATGCCCGGAAGGGTCCTCATGGACGGATGGCCCTGGAGCCTGGAGCCGAGCTTGCGGAGGGTCATGAGCTCTTCCTCCTCGAGGAATCCTGCCTGTGCCAGGGTTGCATAGTATGCAGGTGCGGCATGGCCCTTTGACAGGACGAACCGGTCGCGGTCCTCCCAGTCAGGCTCTTCCGCCTTGTATCTCATGAAGTGGAAGTAGAGGACGGTCATGATGTCGGTGCTCGATAGTGAACCACCTGGGTGGCCGGACCCTGCAGCGTGCGTCATCTTGACAATCCACTTGCGTGTTCTGTTGGCTATCTGCGATAGCCTTTCGATGGTCTCGTTCAGTTCTTCGATGTACTGATCAGAGGTCTGTTCCACCTGTGTTTCCCCCGCAACAAATGAGGTGTAGCCTCGATGGTGGTCGAAGCTCGTCCCTGAATCGCTTTATGGCTAATATACATTCCTTACTAGAGGGATGGACCAGGGTTGAGAACAGGGACGATTATGGAAGAATTCTCACTGCTCTTTTCGCAGTGAACCAACGATATCAATAAGGGCGAGCGAGCAGGCCGGAAGGGGAGTGGTGGATTCAGCCAAATTCAGCGCAAGACGCTGAACTTGGCGAAGTTTTCATTACGAGGAAATGAAAACGGCCAGCGGAGCGAGACTTGAAAGGTGGATAAGGAAAACATGTCACACACCTTCTCAAGTCCGCAGTATCGCAGTTGTCAGAAATTGTAAGCACGATGCTGCTGGAGCTGGGGGGCAGGTGGTGGGTAGGTCGGGGACTCCCCCTCACATGGTCGCGATCACGTTCAAAAGTGCCAAGACTTCCTTGATCTCCGATGGTAGCACCATGCCCTCGTCGACCATCTTGTCCGTGACCAAAAGATCGTAGACCTTTCCGGAGTCGTGGGAGATGAGCAGGAAGATCTCGGAGTACGTCTTCTTCCCCTCGATCTCGTAAGTGTAATCGTTCTCCATGATGTAGTTGGCAAGCTCGTTGCTCTTTGTGAAGAACGTGTTGTACTCATCCAACCAGGCGCGCATCTTCTCATACTCATCACCCACGGCTGTGACCTTGTCATCCTCCATGCGGATGATATGATCGTAACGCCCATCCGCAAGCTTGATGAGCTTGTCGGACTGGGTGTTGAGCATGGTGGCGGCCTTGCTGACCGGAACCTCCTGAAGCTTTGAAGCGTCCGGTAGTGTTACAGGCTCTGACTCGGACCAGAGACCGTAGTAGAACGGGGAGTACTTCATGTCCTCGAGGAACGTCGCCATGATGCCCGAGTACTTCCGGTTGAGCCTGGTGACCTTGAGAACCTTTCGCATCTTGTCGTAGTCCAAGGCGTACATGCCTTCGGCTTCTCGAGCAAGAAGGTAGCGGCAGATGACGAAGTTCATGAAAGCTATGAGTGGGCTGTCGGTCGGCAGCTCGTCGGTGGGTATGTGGTCGAACTTGTCAAAAACATGCTTGTAAGGGGCGAAGGGGTCCTTCTTCACCATGTATCCGGTCATGCGCAGTTCTCGTATCGAGGGCCTTTAATAAAAAGATTGGGACCGGATTAACACAAATTACGCTTGGTCGAGCCCGGCCAGCGCACAGCATCCATCGCGTTTTACAACCTCACGGCCCTGATCCCTGACCCAGTCCAGGCAAGCCGCGGATGGATTGACGATGCCATCGATCCCTGCGTTGACAGCTTCCTCCTCAAGACCGGGTGTGGTCCGGTTCCGCATACAACCGAGTAGGAGGAATGTTTCTGGGAACAAGCGACGGGCTTCTGCCACAACCTTTCCGAGGTCGCGGGGGGAAGGCGGGTCCACGTGTTCCATAGCAGTTCGCCTTGTGGGAATGAGCGAGATGAGCACAAGGGCCTTTGGCTCGAAGATCTCCTTGATGGCAGCTAAAGCTTCAAGCTCACCAACGATCTTCCCATGGTCCAGGCCCACACAGATGTGAGGGACGATGTGTTCGATGCCTGCGTCCAGAAGTAGCTTTATCCCGTCTGAAAAGTCGGAGGCCTTCCGATCGATCCCCATAACATTGCGGACGGTCTCATTCGAACCTACAACGTCTGCGGAAACGACCTTGACACCGATCTCACCCAGCTGCTTAGCAACGTTCTCGGTCACGATGCCTGTGTGAACGTTGACTATGAGGTCGGTCTTGCACAGGATCCTCTGTATCGTTGGAAGGTATGACTCCAAAGGAACTGAGCCTGAAGCATCACATCCTCCAGAGAGTAGGAATCCAATGCCGTTGTTAGCAGCAAGCCCCTGTGCTTTCTTCCACAGCTCCTCGGGCTTCTTCGCATCAGCCATTCCTTCGAGCCATCTGTGGTCACAGTGCCTGCATTCCAGAGCGCACTCGCCCCCAGTAACAGTATAAGCTGGGAACCTTCGACCGGGATGGAATGCAAATAGCGGCTTCACATCCACTCGGTCACCACCCGGTCCTCGTAGTCAAGGGGCAGGACGCCATAGGCCTCGATGCGCTTGATCTTCAATCCCTCGTTCGCAGCCCTCTTCAGGATGTGCTGGGATGGGACCTCGATGCCGTCGATGCCTGCATCGAACGCTGCATCCTCAATAGCGTATCGGACATCCTTGTTCGGATCGTTGCGTGTGGATGAGCGAGGGCGCATGGCACCCAGGATGGTCTTGGAGTCTGGGAACAATCTCTTGGCTTCCGCAACGACCTTGCCCACATCTTCCGCAGAAGGAGCGTGCGCATCCTCGAGCTTGGTCCCCTTGGTCGGTCTGAAAACGATTATCGCGATGGTGGATGGGTAGGCGACCTCTTTGAGAAGCTGCAAAGCCTTGAACTCACCCTTCAGCTTGCCATAGTGCAAGCCGACACAGATGTGGGGGGTGATGTGGGGCATACCGGCCTCAGACAGCAGACGGAATGTGTCCGCGTATGCCTCTGGCCCCATGTCAAGGCCGAAGATCTCGTGGGTGGTATCCACATCCCCGACGAATTCGTGGGAGGCAAGGTCTGCACCGGAGGCGACAATGTCATCGGCCCTAGCTTTGCTCGCGACCATTCCTGTATGAAGCTTGATGATGAGGCCCATCTCATGGACCCTCTTGATCGCTGGTAGCATCTTGTCCAGACCGAGCAAACCGCCTTGTCTGTCGCATCCTCCAGATAGCAGAACGCCCCTCGCGCCCTTGGACTGGAACGTCTTGCACATCTGGACAAGCGCATCCGGGTCGTTCACCGGGTTCATGTGCTTGAGGTAGACCTTGTCACAGTGGAGACAGTCCAGGGCACATGCGCTACCTGTTATGGAGATGGAGGGAAAGGTAGGCCAGACGAAGTATGCCCTGAGGACGTTCTCGATCATTGCCACGGCAACGGTAGCTCCAGTTAAAAACCCTACTTCAACTTGGGCACGAAGAAGATGATGATGAGCAGCAGGAAGGCGATGACTATTTGGATGACGATGTTCCAGGGATATGGTATCGGTATCGTGATGGCACCCAGGATGATGTTGATGATGTAGAGGGTCAGGGGGATGCCACCGATGACGATGGCAGCGATGCCTACTGGCTTTTCCTTCATCAGGATCGCTATCAGTCCGAACACGGCACCCACGATCCCGACGAGGATAGAGACATTGCCGGTAGGGATGATGAGCGCAACTGCACCCACGGCTATTCCTGCAATACCGAACCGGATGCCCGAGAACTGAGGCTTCACCTTGGATGCCATGGGGGCGCACTTGGGCAGACGGTTATTCTACTTTGTCAAAATCCAACGGCCTGACCGTCCTTACGTGGGTCCGAGCCAGCGCAGTATCCATCCTCGAGCCTCATGATGAGCTGGGCTCCACCATACCAGAAGTACTCTCGCTTCTCGGCAAGACAATGGTCCTTGCATAGCAACTCGTTCAACAGCTGCTGGTCGAACCCTTCCTCCACCCCAAGCTCAGCGCCATCGAACACCTGCCACCTGGGAGCGTCCGCCGCAGCCTGGGGGTTCTGCTGGTAGTCCACCATCCGAGTGACCATCTGGACATGGCCTTGGGGCTGGAACGGACCACCCATGACGCCGAAGGACATCACTGGTTCACCGTCCTTTGACATGAACGCTGGAATTATCGTGTGGAACGGACGCTTGCCACCTTCGACCTGGTTCGGGTGACCTTCAGCTGTGGAGAAACAGGCCCCTCTGTTCTGGAGCGAGATCCCAGTCCCAGGGACCACGATCCCAGAGCCGAAACCCATGTAGTTGGATTGGATGAAAGATACCATCATGCCGTCAGCGTCCGCTGTTGTCAGGAACACCGTATCACCCTGGCCTAAAGCGCTCGGACCGAACAGCTGGGCACGGTCCGGGTCAATGAGCTTGGCCCTATCCGCTAAATAGCCTGGGTCGAGCAGGTCCTCTTGCTTCACCTTCATCCATTCGGGGTCACCTACATGAGCATGGACATCTGCAAAAGCAAGCTTCATGGCCTCGATCTGAAGGTGTGTGGTCAGAGGACCGTCCAGTTCCTCCAGCTCAAGGTTGTCGAGGATCCCTAACGCCATGAGGGCTGCGATACCCTGGCCGTTGGGTGGAAGTTCGTGGACCGTATGGTCCCTGTAGTTCACAGAGATAGGATCGGTCCATTCAGCATTGTGGCTGGACAGGTCGTCCATGGTCAGGTATCCGCCAGTCTCTTCAGAGTGAGCGATGATCCTTTCTGCCAGCTCACCCTTGTAGAGGTCCTCTCCTTTGCTCCTGGCGATGAGGCTCAAGCTCTTCGCCTGGTCGTACTGGGTCCACTTCTCCCCGGCCAATGGTGCCTGGCCATCCAGCAGGAAGGACCGCCCGAACTCCGGGAACATCCCATACTTACCCTGTGCCCTGGCCCACATCTCAGCTGTAACTGGAGCTACTGGAAAACCATCCCTGGCGTAGTTGATCGCAGGCTCGAAGAGGTCCTCGAACTCCAGGCAGCCGAACTTTCCATGCAGCGCTGCCCAAACAGACACAGCTCCAGGTACCGTTACAGCGTCCCATCCCATCACTGGCATCTTGTCCATGTCCAGAAACTTCGATGGATCGAGGGCAGAGGGAGCGCGGCCGGAGCCATTTATCCCGGTAAGACCACACCCATCCCATACAAGCGCGAAGGCGTTGGAACCCAGGCCGTTCATAGTAGGCTCCACAACGGTCAAGCAGACCGCCGTAGCGATGGCCGCATCAACGGCATTACCCCCTTTCTGGAGCATCTGAAGTCCCGCCTGGGCGGCCAGCGGCTGGGATGTGGACACGATGTTGTGTGCCATCACGGGCTGGCGCTTTGATGGGTAGGGGGTGTCGTAGGTGACGTGCATGTTCCTGAAGCGGAAGGGGGATAGATATACCTTGTCAACCCCGTAAATTAAATATCCATCCTATCTATCCACGTACAATGGCCGACCTCAAGGAGCAGTATGATTCCGTCAAGGACGGCGTATACCGCGCCATGGAGATGCCCAAGAAGGAGAACAAGATAGCCGCAGCTGTGGCGTTCTTCATCATCGGCCTCATCATCTTCAATATCATCATAATGATGCTGGACACAATGGGCCCATTATCTCGTAAGTATGGCCATATCTTCGAGATGCTCGAGGCCATTTGTGTGTTCATCTTCATAGCTGAATACATCCTCCGTATCTGGTGCTGCACTGCGGACAAGCGTTACAAGCATCCGATATACGGCAGGCTCCAGTTCGCGCTCACTCCCTTCCCGATAATCGACGTCGTGGCCATCCTACCCTGGTTCTTCTTTATCTTCGGGTTCGGTACCACCAACTTCGGTTTCATCAGGATCATCAGGTTGTTCAGGATAGTCAGGCTTGCAAAGCTCGGAAGGTACTCTGACTCCATGCAGCTGGTCATCAGGGTCGTAAAGCGGAAGAAGGACACGCTACTCATGTCATCGTTGGTCCTTGTTGTGGCTCTGGTCCTGGGATCCACCCTGATCTACTACGCAGAAGGTGACAAGCAGCCAGAGAACTTCGGGTCAATACCATCAGCGATGTACTGGACAATGATCACCATCTCCAATGTAGGGTATGGTGACGTGCATCCGGAGACGTTCTGGGGAAGGGTCGTAGCATCCATTCTAGCCTTCGTTGGTATCGCTCTGTTCGCCCTTCCGACCGCCATTCTGGGTATGGGTTTTGTCGAAGAGATCCAAAAAAAAGAGAAGAAGGAAGCTCTTGAGAATGGTAAGGTCGCCTGTTGCCCCCACTGTGGCAAGGACCTTCCTAAGCCCGAGGCTCTCAAGTTCCGGGTTAAATAGAGACGTTCTCGATCAGGGCAGCCATGCCTGACATGTTCCACACCAGTAGGTCTGATGTTCCTCATAGAACGTTCCTGGTTGTCCGCAGGTCGGACATGTACCTGCGGGAGTTCCGTCCTCCAGGTCCTCGGACCCAGGTTCAGAATGGTCCTCGGCCATATCACCAGCTGGGGATAGTTGAGGTTTCTCCTCCTTATCGATCTGTTCAATATCCTGCGTTTCCAACCCCTGACCGAACTCTGGTGTCTGGTCGGTCGAGTCCCATCCGGGGCTTGCTGCTTCTGCATCGGCATACGGCGAGTCCACAGTGGTCGTACCTCCCACTGCCTCAGCGAACTGCTGTGCCTGTTGCTCTTCTTCGGTAAGAGATGGAGCTTCTGGTGGAGCCTCTTCGGGTCCATCCTCCACCTCTGCAGGTTTCTTCTTCAATACAACGAATACGAGTATGAGTATGACCGCTATCACTATGACCAGGATGATCACACCGGCCGCTACCCCTGCGCCAATGAACAGAGGGTTCACTCCTGAGCTTGACCCGCCGTCCGTCCCATCGGTCGTGTTCCCCCCAGTACCATTGCTTCCACCATCTGCGCCTCCTCCGTCAGTGCTGCCGCCATCGGTCGATCCGCCATCTGTGGACCCTCCATCTGTGCTTCCGCCGTCTGTTGAACCACCGTCTGTTCCGTCCGTTGTGCCGACTGGTTCAGGATCGACCTCGATGACAATGGTAGTGACCACCCAGTTTCCAGCTTTGTCAGTTATGTTCAGAGTGATCTCATGGGTTCCAGCTTCTAAAGAGAGATTGACGAAGGCACCCTCTCCCTGATCGCCTGATCTATTAGAGCTCCATGAGAATGTCAGTTCATCCCCATAGACGAGATCAACGTCCGAGGCGTTCGCCCAAACTGGCTGGTACTGTCCTTCGACGTAATCATCATCCGATATTATGATCTCTGGATCGGTCGGTGCATCATTGACCTCGGTCACGACGATATCGAAGGTCTGTGAGGCCTCTGCAACGGAATCGTTCCCGTAAACGGTAACTGTCTCGGTCCCTGCCCAGTTCTCCTTTGGTGTGATATCTACGGTGAAGTTCGGATGGAACACGAAAAAGACGTTTTCGCTGCTGGATGCAGAATACGAAAGAACATCACCATCCAGATCGAAGAACCAGTTACGAACTGAAACGTTTATAATAGGCGTGTCCTCCAAGGTGTCCATTTGACCTATCGTTTCACCAACATATGGTGCATCAGGTGTGTTGGCGATATCGAAGATGAACAACCTGTACGACCCCAGACCTGTCTCATCTCGCACTGTGACGTTGACATACACATTGCCGGGAGAAAGGTCATCAGGGGTCCCTGTTAAATTACCTTCATTATCAATGTCCAACCAGAGACAATTGGTCTGTGAAATGCTCCATGTGAAGGTCGTGTCCACATGGTCAACATCCACAGCCGATAGATCGAACCAGTACGGCTGGTTCTCAACACCATCTGGAATGGAGGTCTCAACGATCTGTGGGGCATCCTGCGTGTTCAGAACACGCAGGATGAAGAATGTCTCGTCCCATAGGCCTCCTGTATCAGAAACGTTGAGCCATATTCCCCAGGGGCCCACGTCGTCATTGGTCGGAGTCCCAGATATATTCCCAGTTGCAGCATCGATCGACAGGAACGTAGCATTGGTCTGGAAGGACCATGTATGGACATCCCCATTGTCTGCGTCGGTAACTGACGGGACATACCAGAACACTTGGTCCTCATAGCAGGTCGAGATCGAAGGATATACTATGCTTGGGGGGTCATTGACATCGACGACGGTTATCGTGAAGTTATGCCAGTCCAGATGTTTCCCATCGGTCACTGTGATGTTAACACCCCAAACTCCGATGTCACCTGGACCAGGGGTCCCGGAAAGGACCTGACCGGGTGAGAAGGAGAGCCATGATGAGTTGTGGACGCATGTCCATATAATGGAGCCTTTCGGAGTGTCGAGGTCGAGGACATCGTACTGGACAGAATAAAGTTCGCCCTCGTTCGCAGTAGTCTCATCTGTTACATTGATGAAAGGTTGGCCATAAGGTAATGCTAGTGGATAGTTGTCCATTGACGATGATGAACCTGCCAGGGCATAGGGTGTATCGACTATCCCATTGTTGTCAGCGTCGGGGGACGTTTTGTCGTCCCAATAGTTGCCATAAGTAGAGGTGTTCCATATGTTGTTGGTTCCATCATCATAGGCTTGAACACCGCCACCCTTGTTGTTGATGAACGTGTTCCCGTACACGACATTGTCCTTGTTGTTCCAGAAATAAACTCCATAGTCCGTGTTGTCGACCAGGACGTTGCCGGTGATAGTGTTGCTTCCTCCGCTTGTGGAGTATATCCCAGCATTGGCATTCCTTCCTACGAGGTTGTTGAGGATGACCGAATCCCTACCTCCATATCTAATACCAATATGATTATTGTATGAATGACAATCCTCGATCCTGTTCCTAGCCGTCCCGAATATGAAGAAGCCTGAATTCCCACAGGAACTTATGCTCGAGTTCGTCACTGTTATATCGTATGCGAACTGGATGAAGATCCCATCCTCACTGGCCATGCCAACAGTGACATTATCGATGGTATTGTTATTGGAGTTGGACTTGAGATCTATTCCGTGCCAATAGTATAGAAGTATCGTATCATTGTAGAACGTATTGTTCCTGGAGCCGAACATCAGGATACCATAGCCACCGTTCGAGCTCAGATTACAATCATTTATCGTGTTGTTATCTGCCTCTCTCATCATTACTCCGATGTAATTATTAGTGATGTAACAGTCCCAGATGTGGTTGAAGTCGGAGTTGATGGCAACTCCAGTCCCAGGATATGTGGAGTAACCGATGATCTTGAAGCCTGTGATATTACAATGGGGAGCATTTATGTTCGTAGTGTTACCAGACGTGACCCCGTCAAGCGTGGTGTTCGTCGTGCCATTACCGATCAAGGTCACGGTCTTGTTCAGGAAGATATGTCCATTGTACGTTCCTGCCCAGACCCTTATCGTGTCTCCAGGGTTCGCCGCGTCAACAGCAGCCTGGACCGTAGTGTATGCCTGTCCTGGACCGACTATGAGAGTTTGGGCTCTCGATCCGGTAGGTTCGACAGAGCTGGTACCTGTTGGTGCCATCATCAGAACTATCGTTATCAGTAGCATAGCAGCTAATAGGAATGCTCGTACCTTCCCCATAGGTATCACTAACCCTTTGTGAGTGTATACCATATATTACCTTTTCTTGTACGATTTTTCCGAAAAATGAACACATATCGTACACTTGGAAAGAGATCTGGGCTGAAATTGCCAATTATGTGGGGTGGAAGAATGCTTCAAGTCGACAATTACAAACTTCGGCTTCAGACAAGCTTTTAAATAAAATGTACAATTGGTGTGGCCGGAGACAGGTACATGCCAACGAAGATCGTGGTAGTAGGAATGGGATATGTCGGTATTCCAGCAGCCGCGCTGCTTGCCGACGTAGAGGGAAACATCGTCACTGGTGTCCAGAGAAGGTCCAAAAGGTCCGGCTGGAAGATCGACGCACTGAACGAGGGCCAGAACCCAATTGGCGGCGACGAGCCAGGTCTTGAGGAACTCATCAAGAGGACCGTGGTCGATAAGAAGACCTTCACTGTCACTGACTCCTTGGATCCCATCAAGGAGGCCGACTACATCCTCATAGATGTCCAGACACCGACGGATGCCGATCACATCCCAAGGTATGAATCACTTCGCGCGGTCTCCGCAGACGTTGGAAAGCTGTTCAAGGAGGGCGCCACCGTCATCATAGAATCCACAGTGGCCCCAGGGACCACTAACAACATCGTCAAACCCATCCTGGAGGAGCACTCCGGTAAGGTGGCTGGCTCCGACTTCCATCTCGTCTTCTCATACGAGCGTGTCATGGTCGGCAGGCTCATTCACAACATCGTCAAGTATCCCAGGGCCGTGGGCGGTCTGACCCCTGCGTGCACACAGAAGGGCCTTGAGCTTTACAAGGACATCATTGATGCTCCTCTTGTCCCGACCGATGCCATCACAGCAGAGATAGCCAAGGTCACAGAGAACACTTACAGGGACGTCAACATCGCCTTCGCTAACGAGGTCGCCATGATCTGTGAGTCCATGGGTGCTGACTTCCACGAGGTCAGGGAGCTTGTGAACAACCTCCCCAACGACCCATCCAACCCCCATGCCAACCCCCACAGGAACCTTCACTTTGCAGGAGGAGGTGTCGGTGGACACTGTCTTCCAAAAGACCCATGGTTGCTCAAGTGGGGAAATGACAACTACGGCACCATCAAGTTCAACCCAAAGGTCGTCGTCGAGTCCAGGTACATCAACATGTGGATGCCAACCCACATGGTCCAGCTCACAAAGGATGCACTTAACGAGGCCGGTAGGGAGATCAAGGGTTCCAAGATCGCACTTCTTGGTTTTGCTTTCCTTGAGAACTCTGACGACACCAGGAACACCCCATCCAGGGATGCTTACGAAGAGCTCCAGAAGCTCGGTGCAGAGGTGATGGTCCACGACCACCTTGTCCGCGACGGAGAGGGTGTCCCACTGGAAACGGACCTCTGGAAGTGTCTGGAGGGTGCTCACGCTGTGATCATCATGACCAGGCACAAGCCCTACTACGATATCGACCTGGCCAAGCTCAAGGGCGTTATGGAGACCCCTGTGCTCATCGATGGTCGCAATGTCTTCGAGCCGAAGGTCGCCTTGGATGCTGGCCTCATCTTCAGAGGCATTGGCAAAGGGAGGTCCTGATGGAGCTCAAGGGCAAGAGGGTCCTGGTCACAGGTGGTGCCGGTTTCATCGGTTCACACCTGGTCCAGAGGCTTGCCCAGGACAATCATGTCAGGATACTCGATGATCTTTCCAACGGCAAACTTTCCAACATTTCGGATGTTGATGCCGAGTTCATACAGGGTAGCGTCCTGGACCAAAGTGTCGTTGACGACATGGTGACAGGGTGCGACCTGGTCTTTCATCTTGCAGCTGTAGCTTCAGTGGAGCGCAGCGTGAAGGAACCGGTGTTCGTCCTCCGGACCAACCTTGAAGGTTCCCTCAACGTGTTCCAGGCCTGCATGAGGCACGACGCGAAGGTGGTCTTTTCCTCTTCTTCAGCCGTTTACGGTGAGACCGAGGGACCGAACACCGAGGACATGCCTGTTAACCCGATCTCGCCTTATGGGATCCAGAAAGCTGCTGCGGAGCAGCTCATCAGGTCGTTCCATCCACAGCTTCGCGGTGTCAGCTTGAGGTACTTCAATGTCTTTGGTCCACGCCAGGACCCTGCCTCGAACTACGCGGCAGTGGTCCCAGTGTTCCTGACCAGGATAAAAGAGGGCAAGACCCTGACCGTCTTTGGTGACGGGCACCAGACCAGGGACATGTGTTACGTCTCCAACGTCGTGGACGCCAACATCGCTGCGGCTCTCTCAGACGTGCAAGATGGACGTGTTTACAATATAGCCACAGGAAGTTCTGTGGAGATCATCGAGCTCATCGAGACCATGTTCACAGTAACAGGCAAAAGGGTCGAGATCGACCACGGGCCCCAGAGGGCAGGGGACATCAAGCACAGTAGTGCAGACATCGCCCTGGCCCAAAAGGAGCTTGGGTTCAGACCCGAGGTCGACCTCGGTGAGGGGTTGCGAACAAGTGCGCGATGGTTCGATGTCTAAAGTGAACAGCTGGACCATTGGTCCAATCGAACCCTACTTCAGGCCTCTGTCTCTTCATATATCTTCTCCAGATCGATGTAGAGCCAGTATGCCTTGTCGCAGCAGCCGCAGTACAGCTCCTGGACGGTTACTGTGTTGATGTCCTTGAACGGCTTGTGGGAAAGGATCCTACGGCATTCGGGACATCTTGGGTAGTATTCTACAGCCTTGGCCTTGTTGGTCCTCGACTTGGTCCTGTAG
>JANQNL010000199.1 GCA_028279585.1 Thermoplasmatota archaeon | reverse complement strand
CCGCAGGAGTGACCGAACCTTGCCCATATCTCGAAGTTCTGGGCCATAGACCTGTTGGTAGTCTTTCCGTCAAGAGAACCATGCGGGTAGCCTGAAGCGTTCTCCACGTGGCCGCAGAGCGTCCAGTGGTACTTGTTGTACTTCCCTTCGGCTGTATCCCAGTGATCGCCTAAGGTCCGCTTCGCTATCTCGCAGTCGATCTGACCATAGTATAGCTCCTCGATCTGCTTGAGCCTGACCCATCTTGGATAACACCCATGGTCCCATCCATCCGGTTCCCCCATCTCCTCCCTGACCTCTGGGTCCCAGGGGAAGTTGCAGGAACCGTGGTAACCGTCCTTGGCCTTCCATATCTCATATTCGTAGGAGCCAAGCTCTACGATGGAAGCCTCGTTGGTCTTGGTGTCGCATACCATGTAGTCGCCACAGTATGCACCGTTGGAATCTGTAAGCATGATGTTTGCAAAGCTGTCGATGGAATCACCATACTGGACAGCCTTCCTGATCCTTACGAATGCAGGAGTGTTCCCCCACCTGTATGGTCCAGTGCCGAGGGTTGTCTCACCTACCACGAGACCTGCAGAGTTGAGGTAGAACTCTGTACCGCTCCAGATCATTCCAGCCTGAAGCTCTATGAGCATGCGGTTGCCGCTTGATGGTACGATATCTGCAAACACCGCATAGCTGGGCTGCAGATGGTATGGCATCCAGAGGCTCTGACAGATGACGAACCCACCATCGGCCGTCGCATCCCCCGTAGCAACGAATCCTGAACACGCGTGATAATCGATGCCGTTGTCAGCAGCTGTTGCGAACGGCCACCACCAAAGGAGGTTACCTGGAGGATCTGTCCTCCACCAGATGTCCCACATCGCGTTGTAGGCCATGATATCGTTGCGGTCGATGGTGCCTCCATCAGGGTTCTTTGCACCCACTTCCTGACATCCAGCGACGATACCATCTATCTCCTCACGGTATTCGCTTGGAACATATGGCCAGTATGATGCTCCCTGAAGCCTGCAGATGTCCCAGTTCATTCCGTATCGCATCTCGGTAAGGAACGCATAGGAGGCCATCCCGATCTCTATCTTCTCATGAAGTAGACGTCCGTGGTTGTAGCCGATGTCGCGGGGTGTTCCCTCGAGGTGTATGAACTCGAAACCTTGCTTGGTGGTCCAGTAGTAGTTCTCCTCCACGATCTCTTCCCTGTTGGCAAGGTAACCTTCAGGGTCCATCTGGAGCGCGATGCGCTCGAATACATCGATGTCCGCATCAGGATTGGGATTGGTGGCAGGCATGGTCAGAGGTGGAAGTTCTTCAGCGCCAAGGTCCATTGAGGCTATCGGGATGATGAGCATGACCATGGCTATGGTGAACGCAGTGAGGCTGTAGCGGAGTTTGAGGTCTGACCGTTTCATGGTGCCACCACGGGAGGGGGTGTATATCTTCTAGGGTTATGAAATGTTCTGAGTTCAATAATAAGGGTTTCGGCCTTGGGTCGCAATGAAGGTATGTGGCGAACAAGTGGAAAGAGGTTGTGGTAAGGGATGGACCAGACTTGATGCTCAAAGGTGTGAAGACGACTGAACACAGCCTGCGGGCTGGAAAGATGGTTATTGGTCAAAGGTAAAATACGACTGATCCAGCCCTTGTCTGGATCAGTCGTCGTCTATATCCAGCTGGAAGTCGTCCAGGTCGTCATCCTCGATATCAAGGTCAGGTTCTTCGATATCCTGGAGCTCGTCCTCGAAGTCCTCGTCGGACTGCGGGGCATCATCGTCAAGGACCTCAAGGTCCTCTTTCTCGGTCTCGGGAAGATCATCATCTCCACCATCCTCGTCAAGGTCCTCCTTTGGAACATCCTCTGCTGGTTCGACATCCGCGTCGAGGTCCTCAGGGGTATCGGTCTCCCAGGTCTCCTCGGCCGCTTCGTCGCTCATGGTGTCATCGCCAGGCTTGTCGAAGGACAGGTCGACATCTTCCTTCTTCTCGTCCTTCTTCTTGCCCTTCTTCCCCTTTTTGGATTTTCCATCGGCCGAAGCTGGAGGTGGTGGAGGTAGCTTGGACTTGTCCTTATCGTCCTTGTAGAGGTCCTCGTCCTTCTTCAGATCACCCTCGCCGACCTCGCCATCCTCCTCGTCCGCCTTCTTGTGATACTTCTTGATCCACATGGCTGGAAGCTTGACAATATCCTCGTCGCTAAGGACCACAGGGACCTCGTACTTCTCGCCATCGATGATCGCGACAGCAGTCGCTTCGATGCCCATCAGGTCCGCTTTGACGTTCCTGACCAAACCCATACCGCCATTGCCGATGGTTCCAGTGAACTCCTTGTCCATGCTGACTATCTTGAGGTCACCCTCAACAGCCTCGCCATCCTTTTCGAACGGTCCGATCTCGACGTCCACACCCTTCTTCCTCGTCACAAGGATGATCACCACGACGATGATGATTATGACGATGATCACCAGGATGATGATCAGTAGGATGAGACACAGACCATACTGCTCGAGGAAGGACTCGTCGCCTCCATCACCGCCATCGACCACTGGGCCATCAGTGCCCTGCTGGTTCTGAATGGTGAACGTTGCAGATGTTGCATCGTCTGTAAGAAGCTGCAGGTCTGTTGCAACGACCTTTATCTGGAAGTTATCAGAGTCTGCCACAGCTGTGGTGTCCCATGAGATCCAGTATGTGTCACCATCGTTGCCGACGGTTCCGGTCAACTTGACCTCGGAGCCATTTCGTATGTAGTAGAACTCTACGGTGTCAAGGTCTGCGTCGATGTCAGTAACTGTCGCGGTCAGGTTCAGGACACCGGAGTAGGTTGTACCTGCTGTGATACCAGTGATGGTCACAAATGGTGCGTTCCACACGACCTCTTCGACGTAGTTGTCAATGGTGAAGACAGCATCGGATGTGTCCTCTGCCGTATTTCCCAGGAGGTCCTGGACAGTTGCACGGAGCCAGTAGTCACCGTTCGGGATGGAGGTCACGTTAGTGTCCCAGTCCATGCCGAACTCATCACCTGTTGGTGCTGTGACCGCTCCGATGTAGGTCCAGTCCGTCTTGTCCGCGGAGTAGTAGAACTCCACACCCTTGGTCAGGTCCAGGTCGTTGTCCAGGTCATAGGCTGCAGCCGCTATCGGAGCAAGCTCAGAAAGGACCTCGCCGCCGTTGGGGTTCAAGACCTCGATGATCGGTGCGTGCTCATCCTCGTTCCTTATAGAGAACGTTCCAGAGAAGCCCATACCGGTCATGGTTGTCGTATCCGTTGCCATGGCCTTTATCCTGTAGAACAATCCGTCATCCACGGTCGTGGTATCGAACGGAAGTGTGTATGTGCCATTGGCATCTGGAAGCTGGTCGTTACCGATGAGCTGCCAATCAACAGACTCGTTGAGGAGGCTGTTGGGGAACTTGTAGTAATAGAACGCAACACCGAGAGGATCGATGTTATCCTCCAGGTCGGATACGGTCGCTTCGATGTTTATCGTGCCGTTGACCACAAGTCCACCGGTCGGATAGGTAATGTCAACCTCCGGTGGGTTGTTGAACACGTTGTGGACCTTGAACTCTGCATTGGATGTATCGTTGCCTGTAAGGTTGTCAAGGTCTGTGGCCTCTGCCTTGATCAGGTAGTGGAGACCGTCCTTGACGGACCAGGTATCCCATGCCACACGGAAAGTGTTGCCAGTGTGTGCAGCGTGTGTCTTATTGATCAACACCCATGGCTCGTCCACATCGCTCCTGTAGAAGAAGCTAACTCCCTTTGCCAGGTCGATGTTGTCTTCGAGGTCTGTCACGGTCGCTGTGACCCAGATGTTGCCAAAGACCTCCTCGCCGCCGTTCGGATAGGTCACAAGAACTATCGGGGCGTTGAACAGGTCGTTATGTATCTGGAAGCTTCCATAGAAGTCGAAGGCCGTTAGACCATCGGTGTCCGTTGCGCGTGCACCGAACCAGTAGATGCCATCATCCACGGTGTTCGTGTCGAACTGCAGGGTATAGTTACCACCTGCATCAGGTGTGGCGTCATTACCGATCGCGGTCCACACTGCACCATCTGTAGACATGTAGAACGTCACACCAGAGGCGTTGATGTTCCCGTCTGGATCGTCCGCGGTAGCCACCAGGTCGATGGTTCCCATGATCTCCTGGCCAATGGTCAGGGATTCGTTCAGGTCCACCGTTGGAGGCCTGTTCGGGTTGTCCAGGTTGATGAAAGTTGTATCATATCCAAGGAAGCCCTCATCGTCTGTGATGTTAGCCTTGAAGTAGATGGTTCCATCAGGCATCGTAGTGGTGTTCACACCAAGGATCTCGTAGAGATTCCCGGTTGCCACAGCATCATTTCCAAGCAAGGTCCAAGTCGCGTTGTCAGTGGACCAGTAGAACCTCATACCGATGACGAGGTCTAGGATACCATCCACGTCAGCCGCTGTTGCGTTGAGGGTGATGCTGCCGTTCAGGGCCGCACCCTCTGGTGGATACACGAAGTCAACAGATGGCATCCATGGATTATCGATGGTGAACATGTTATCGGACATGTCCGAGTCCATGAAGCCATCGTCGTCAGTGACGTTAGCGTAGACCCAGTAGTTGCCATCAGCCCACAAAGTAGTATCGAGGTCGACACTATAATCATTGCCAGTTGCTGTGGGGTCATTGTTAATAAGTGTCCAGCTCGAACCACCGTCTGGCATGATGTAGAACCTGACGCCCTGTGCGTCGATGTTGTTGTCAGGGTCTGTTGCTGTAGCGTTCAGGGTTATGGTGCCATTGACGACCTCACCACCGTTCGGGGAGGTAACGTCGATAACTGGTGTTGTTGGAATCTCGTAGTAGTAGACCTTGCCGAAGTCGATGGTGTCGTTGGAGAACACAGCACCGACAGCGACGCCGGAGAAAGCACCACCTGTGAGGTATCCATCTCCAGCTACAGAATAGCCGAAGTGATCACCAGGGAACTCGCCCCAGTTCTCATGGAGCGCTGTTGTGTAGGGAACTGCCGCTGGCATCGAAGATGCTCCAGCGAAAGCATACACAGCACCGGAGTCCACACCATTTACGGAATTGTTTCCAGGGGCACCGATGACGATGTCTGGTATTGCATCACTATTAAGCTCGTATCCAAAGGATACACTGTGACCGAAGCTGTCGTTGACAGGTCCGGAGAAAGTGACGTCGGGTGTCGGGATGTCGGCTGCTGGAACAAAGACGATCGCGATGTCATCGAACGTTGCTTCAATACCCTCATCGCCTCCAACGGAGAATCCTCCGGTGGAGATTTTTATGCCAAAGTCAATGTAGAAGGATCCAGTCTCATTGATGAGAGCTGTGATATCCGCCATGAACGTGCCTGTATGTAAGCCGAAGTTAGCCCCTCCACCCAAGGCACCAGATGGATTCCTGTAATGCCATAGTTCTGGCTCCCTATCTATGAAATTCGTTCCGCCTTGCATAGTGAAGGTACCTCCATCCAGATCGGACCCAAGATAGGTCATATTAGCATCAGCATTGCCGGCTCTGGCTTTAATGTAACAAGGCTCCTCGGTCCCTCCACCAGAGTGATCCCAAACGCTGTAACCAAGTTGAAGGTAAGCAATATCACCCGCGTTCACAGAGTTGTTCATTGCGATCGTGATATTGAACTGGACACCCCATGCAAGGGTCTCAACATCATTTCCCCCTAAATTCCAGATTCCACATCCGATGGACCGATCACCTGCAGGTGTTAGTGTACCAGTATCTGATCCTGGATTACTCTCATCAGGACTGTAGTATTCTAGAGTATTCCCACCGGTATTACCATCCCCACCATAGGCCCAAATCCCCGCGTCCCAATCCCATCCATCATCTGATACCGTGTCATCAGGTTCCGCGATACCCCAAGTGTTCAGGTCAGCATCTGTGTTATTGACCTCGGTCTCGAAAGCTACAGTGTTCGGGGTATTTGTTATATTATCATCCCATGGAGCGTAGTAGGTCCATGAATAAGTGGGTGGGTCTCTTCCATACCAGAGGTAAGCATTATCAGCACCGGGCCCTCCCGCTAGCACCTCATCATGCGAGTCCCCGTTCATATCAGGGACCATCGCGATCGAATAACCGCCCATAGCACCAGGTACGCCACATCTATAAACATCGCTTGCGTCATTCGATGTAGCATAGTCGATAACGGCTTTCCCAGGGAAGACAAAGACCGCACCTGAATCATCGTTCAGACCGAGGAATGGGTCCGATACGATATTGGAGACGATAAGGTCTGGGGTTCCATCGCCACTTACATCAAGACCTCCATCCACATCCCATCCGAATCCTACTCCTCCAGTGATCCACACGTACTCTGGGCCAGTTTCGATCCACATGGTGAAATTCGTGAATCGACCTCGAATACCTTCATCAGCACCATTTCCCTGTGAACCGGTCAGGTAAGCAAGGCCTGCATCGATATATAGCGACCCTGCACGTGTAACGTATGGAGTCACATCACCTAGATATGTCCCGGTCTGGACACCAAAGTTCGTTCCTCCGAACATCTGTGCACTGGGATTCATATAATGCCAGATCTCTGGAGTTGCATCGGTTACCTGCTCCCATCCACCAAATCCGTTCTGAACATCGATCCAGAACGTTTGTCCGTCCTGATCGGTTCCAAGGTAGTTCATCGTGGAGTTCGTATAACCAATCCTGGCTTTCACGTAGCAAGGTTCCTCAGTAGCTGCAGAAGCTGGATCCGATACCTCGTAATCGAAGCTAAAGTACACACGATGACCATTATTTATTGAGGTGTTCATTGCATTGGTGATGTTAACCTGACATCCCCATGCTATGCTCTCGTATGTTGAAGCTGGAATGTTCTGGATAAATCCACCTACACCGGCTTGACCACCAGGAGTGAGATCACCGGTATCAGAACCAGGATTACCCTCGTCAATGGACCAATATTCTATGGTTCCAGAGGTTCCAGCTCCACCGTACACCCGCTGACCGACATCCCAATCCCAACCATCCCAAGAATCGATAGTTGGAAGATACACACCCCATGTATTGACATCTGAATCTGTATTGTTCACTTCCACGTTGAAGTCGACCACATTCATAGTAGTCTTGTTATCATCCCACATATCCACATACATTGGAGGGACGGGGGTGTAACCACGTATGATGACGATCTCATCATCCCCTGTTGCAGAGGCAGCAGCGTCATCATTGCCATCACCATCAAGGTCACCACATCCCGTAACGGCAAATCCGAGGTATGCCCAATTCGTTCTTCCTTGCTCGCTGGCTGTGGCATTGTCGGCTGTCATGTTCATTAGTGCATCAGATCCAGCGAAGATATAGATCCGCCCGAGGTCATTAGCCCCCCAACCCGGAGCACCGACGATCAGGTCATCGACACCATCATTGTTGTAATCTCCCGCACCATCAAGGTCCCAGCCGAACCAATCATTATCAGCGGTTCCGAAGATCGCAAGGTCTGCATACTCTGCTGAAATATTAGCTTTGGATATGGCTCCAGGCCCACCATAGTAGATGTAAACAGCACCGGCGTCCGCTCCACCAGTGTCATCGAATGGCGCACCTACTCCAAGGTCCTCGTAACCATCATCATTGATGTCTCCAATGAACGAGACGTTCCAACCGAAACTGTCACCGTCTGCAACTCCCTCACCTTCGAGCAATAGGTCCATCGCGTTCGGGGGTTGAGCTCTAGTGTCTCCCCCCAAAGCAGAAGGTATGACAGCAAGGACTACCGTCACAAGTATGATCGCAGTCAGTACAGTAAGTGTTCTCTTGAACAACGTGTTCATGTGTTCACCACCAATAGTTGAGGGCAGAACAATTTGGCCCTAATCTACCCTCTAGGATGTTTAGAAATGATTTAATGTTACTATATCTAATTTCGGGTGTACCAACGACTACTTTTTCAAAACATGGACCAAGGATGGTCCATACCGTTCATTTTTTGGGGGCTGGATATGCTGGCTCATAAATAGCACATGCAAAAAATTCCTGATAGGGCCCTCGCTGAGGATAACGTGCGAACTTCACAAGCTCCTAAAAGAAAAGAATGGGTTGATATCCATCAATGGACTCCTAACTGCCCAGCTTGTGATGGATATCAATTCTTGACCGACATTTTTGAAGCTTGCTTCGTACGCCCGTTATGATAATCTATTTACCCGCCAACGTGTATCGCACCCACGATAGCATGGCCTCTCCCAACCCAGGCGAAGCTGCAGACAAGCTTAAGCCTCCGTTCACCCCCAACGAGTTCCTGAAGATCAGGGCCACCCTTGCACCCGGCCAGTGGGTGGTCATCGAGGATAGAGGCTCCAAAGTGCTGGTCATGCGCTCTGGGGATGAGTATCCTGACATGGTCTCAGAGGTGGAGAGGTTTGGACCTCTTCTTGCTGTGGACGATCCCACGACCTTAACCCACGCCTGTATCGTTGGTGTACGTGATGTCGTTGGGATACCGGTGGAGCTCATCGACACCATCATGGAGAAGCGTGATGAGGAGGACAAGGAGCTTGCAGACGAGCTCCGAGCGAACCTGCCAGAACCACTGGAGCCAGTGCTCTTTGAGAAAGAGCATGACTTTACCAAGATCAAGCGGATGGCCATCCGTGTGGCATGCAGCACAGACCAGCTCAAGGCCGGGGATCTAGGTACGATCTTCAAGGACGTGGATATGCCCGACGGGTTCAATCTCGCTTACGTTATCACGGACGATGGGTTCTCTATCTTTGCAGCTGACGACTTCATGAACATGGTGGGCGGTGACCTGGAGGTTCCAGATGGTGTGGAGATATCCACGTCGCTTAGGCAGAGGGAGCAGAAGAAGACACCACCTTTGTCTGAATACGATGGACAGGAACCTGCCGAGGGCGAGGAGTTCCATGCAACTGGGGAGGAGGGTCCAGAACCTGCTACCCAGGAAAAACCGCTTTCAGAGTTCTTCACAGAGGACGTGCCCCGGGAACCGAACCCGGTGGATGCGACCGATCCTTTAGTCGCCTACGACGATGGTCTAAAGCCATTGTCGGAACTGAAGCATCAGCATACCTCGGACGAACCCGAGCTCCGACGTGAGCCAGAGCCAGACCCAGGCCCACCAAAGGATGAACCCGAGCTTCCCGAGCCTGTTGAGGTCGTCCATGAGGACGAGCCTCCACCAGAGGAGGAAGCCCCCCTCCCGGAACCAGTCGAGGTGGTTCACGAGGACGAACCTCCACCAGTGGAAGAAGCACCCCTTCCAGAACCTGTGGTCGTTGAACACGAGGAGGAACCACCACCGGTACCAGAACCTGTGGTGATGGAGCTTCCAACACCCGTGGAGCATGCACATCCCGAACCCGCACCTCCTCCGATGGAGGAGCCTGAGCTTCCGCCTGCCACTACCATTGACGATTCATTGTTCGAGCCCGATGAGCCTTCTCTCCCTATCGAAGAACCAGAAGAGCCTACAGCCCCCATCGAGGAGCCTGATGAACCTATCGCACCCATTGTGGAACCAGAGGTACCATCCGCCCCCCCTATGGCTGCTCCACAGCCCCCTGCTGGTGGGATGTTCGGAGTCATCCAGGGTATGATGGAAGCTGCAGGATACTTGCCCCGGCATAACCACGTCGTTTCGGACATGGACCTCATCTTCCAGGGTGGTCGCTCTGGTGTTGAGGTCTTCCTCAAGGTCATCGAGCGTGTCGAGGACAGGGACGTGTTCGCCATGCAGAGGGCGATAAGGTCCAACCAGCGTGTGACCGTTGGGATCCTCATCAGCAACACATTCACAATGGACGCGAAGTTATCGACCATCGGTACCTATGTCATCCTTTTGGAGCCTGACAAGATCAACCGATTGGTGGCCCTTATCGAGGACAGGACGGGCTGAGATGAAGATGAAGCGTCTCTCCACCGGATGCAGCAGTTTAGATGAGCTGCTGGACGGTGGGATAGAGTACGGCTCCATCACAGAGGTTTACGGTGAAGGCGGATCAGGCAAGACGAACCTGAGTTTACAGCTTTCGCGGAACACCGTTCGCGCGGGAAGGAAGGTAGTGTTCATCGATACCGAGAGCGTGTCTCCTGAACGGCTGCACCAGATCTGTACCGACGAGAACAACGACTGCGATTTCGATGCAGTTTCATCTCAGATAATCTTCTTTACACCGTATTCACTGAAGGAGCAGTCAGCGGCTATCCAGAAGGCAGAGAAACTGCTAGCTTCTGGGATAGATGTCGGGCTTATCGTTTTGGATTCTGCAACGATCTTCTATCGCGTGGACCTGGGTAATGGGAACGACAACGAGCCGCGGAAAGTGCTTACTCGGATGATCACCCGGATCCTGACCATGGCGCGGCGTTATGACATTCCCGCTTTCGTTACCACGCAGGTGTATGCAGATCCTGACGCGGATGTTCTACGGCCTGTTGGTGGGACCGGGATGAGCCACAACGCCAAGACCATCGTGCAGTTGGAGCAGGGTGAGTACGGGTACCGTCGGGCTGTGGTGAAGAAGCATCGGTCGATCCCGAAGGGAAAGAGCGTGTGGTTCAGGATAACGGGGTTGGGGATAGAGGACCCGGAAGAGGGTTATGAGGGGCTTGAAGTGGCTTGAAGGGGAAATTCGCGGTCCCCGCCAACCCACCACCCTCCCCCCCGA
>JANQNL010000179.1 GCA_028279585.1 Thermoplasmatota archaeon | reverse complement strand
TATTTGCGTTCGATCCAGACCCTTCAGATACTGTGACCTTCGCCACGAACGTATCCACGGTCTTCTCCGATGTCGGCGGGGTGCTCAAAGGCGAGCACTGGGGTCTTGACCAGAGCACGGGGGAGTTCTACTTCATTCCAGAGAACCAGGACCTGATAGGTACGCAGGATTCGAAGACCTATTGGATAGGATTCACTGCTGTTGACTCGTTCGGGGAGATGGACACAGTTACCTGGAAGGTCACTGTGAAGAACACCAACGATGCTCCGACCACGACCGGTGATATCTCTGCAAAGACCACGGACCTTGATCCTACTGAACCAGGGGAGCAGAACCTGGAGTGGTACTTCAGTCACCCTGGAGCAGAGGATATCGATGGAGACTCCCTGGTCTATATCTGGGACTTCGGCGATGGCTCCATACCATCTTCAGGAATGGATGTGAACCACACCTTCCCAGCCGAGGATTCCTACCAGGTGACCTTGGTCATCTCGGACGGGAATGGTGGGAACGTCACCCTAGATACACTGGTCTGGGTGTATGACTATGTACCAGCTACAGATGGCACCGACGGTCAGGATGGGACCGATGGAAATAGTACAGACGGCAACGAGACCGAGGAGCCCAGGGAGAACAAAGATAACTCCATGATGTGGGTCGCTTTGGCCGTCATCGCGTTGTTCCTCATCCTCATAGTCGTTATCGTCGTCGTCATCATCGTCATCCGCTCCCGCAAGGACGAGGAAGAGGAGGAAGAGGAGGGCGAGATGTACATGGACGATGTGGAGATCGTCGCTCCTACCGGTGGAAAGACCAAGAAGTGGTGGGAGGAGTCCAGGGACGCAGATGTTACAGAGGATGCTCCGAAGGACAAGCGTAGGAAGATCGTCCACGTTCGATCGGACGAGATCGACATGGTCGAAGCTGATGGTGTCGACCCCCACGACGTCGAGGACGGACCCGAGGAGGAGCAGGAGTTCCAGGACATCCCGGTCGAGGATATTGAAGATGACGATTACGACGAGGACGACATCCCGGACGATCCCATCGACAGGAACTACAATGTCGAGGACACCGAAGAGATCGACTACGAGACGCCCAAGGACATCTCCGGTATCGAGGACGATGAGGACCTAGGCTTTGATGAAGAAGACTATGAGCGGGAAGAGAAACCCAAGCCGAAGAAGAAGTCCGCGAAGAAGAAAAAGAAGCGTTAGTATGCTTCTGGGGGTTCCCTCTCGTCCCTGCTCAACTTGAACACCAGGTCCTTCTTATCGCCACAACCACGGCATACCACATGGTACAGGTCACAGGTCTTGCCGTCTATCTTTGTGGAGTCCACAGAGATGATCATGTATGGGTCACCGCAGGTACACTTCTTGGTCTGGATGTATCGCTTGGCGTCCGAGACCTTGCGCACGCGGATGACGTTGTAGGACGAGTCGCCCATTATGGTTCGATTTGCCCGGTGCGCATTATAGTTTTTGTAGCGGGTGGTGAATACTTGCGAGCATGGAACCTGTGGAGAAGACCGAAGCGTTCGTCAAACAGAAGCTGTCCGGAGAGGCTACCGGCCACGACTGGTTCCACACCTTGCGGGTCCATGACATGGCCGTGCGGATCGCTGAGAGCGAGGGTGCGGACCTCCAGATCGTTCGGCTTGCCGCGTTGCTTCACGACCTGGACGACTGGAAGTTCTCCGACGCCGGAACTGCACCTGCGAAGAAGTGGCTCGAGGACCTGGAGCTTGATGAGGAGGTTGTCGACCACGTGCTCGACATCATCTCGTCCCTATCGTTCAAGGGCGCGGGGGTGGAGACCCCCATGAAGACGCTGGAGGGGAAGGTCGTGCAGGACGCAGACCGGCTGGACGCCATGGGGGCCATCGGTATCGCAAGGACGTTCGCGTACGGGGGGGCGACCGGCCAGCCCATCCACGACCCGGGTCTTGGACCGACGATGCACGAGAGCTTCGAGGCATACAAGGACGGGCGTACGACCACCATCAATCACTTCCATGAGAAGCTGCTTTTACTTGCCCAGAGGATGAACACACCGGCGGCCCAGAAGATAGCGTTCGGAAGGCACAGGTTCATGGAGGAGTTCCTGCAACGGTTCTCACATGAGTGGGATTCAAAGTTGTGAACGCAAGTTCTGCACGACACTTTGGGAACAACGCTTTTTAACCTGTTCATGGATTTCGGTGATACTTTGGGACGAACGTCCCTTTGGGGTGAGAACCATGACAGGACTTCCAGACCTCCTACAGACAGCAGACTTCAAGACAGAAAAGCATGTGCCAGTTATCGATCTTCCGAACGGGGCTAAGGCCGACGGTGCGTTCATGGTGAACGTTAAGGTCGGTGCAGAGATAGCCCACCCGAACACCACAGAGCATCACATCGATTGGATCAATGTGTACTTCCTCCCGGACGGGGCCAAGTTCCCGTTCCTTGTTGGAAGGTACGAGTTCATGTCCCACGGGGCTTCCCCCGAGGGTGCGAACACGTCCACCGTGTACTCCGAGCCTGATGTGACCTTCGCGCTCAAGACCGAGAAGCCTGGCAAGCTCATGGCCATCTCGTTCTGCAACATCCATGGGATGTGGACCAGCGAGAAGGCAGTCGAGCTGTAAGGTGGCTCGAATTTTTATTACAGGCGGTGCTAGTGCCACCAGACCTTCAGGGGAGACGAAGGTCTGAAGAGAAAGGCCCACCTCAACCCCCCACCCTCCCCCCCGCCCATCCGCCTGCGCTGGCTCGGCCACACCCCCCTCGCCTGCTCGGCGGTTAGAGCTTGAATACTCCTTGAATTGCCTCACTTTCCCCGTACTCCATAACTATAATATGCAGCACGTAGCTGGTTTGCTCTGAGGGGGTGTGGCGGGTCCTTTTCCACCAAATGATTATATACTATTGTGAACTATACACTACTGTAAGCCGTACAATACCGTTTTCCTGGGTTGGGGGCAGCTCGGGTCCGACGAGGTGGGGGCATCTCGTCATCTGCGGTGTACGAGCTGCATGCATCTGGAAGTGAAAAGATGTCGAACAACATGATAGCCCCCTTCGCGATCCTCACCGTGATCCTGGTGTTGTCAGGCACGGCCATCGCGGCCATCGGTCTTGGTATCGGAGTCTACGAACAAGAGGTGAAACGCCAGCGCGCAGACATAGACGCCGATAACGTGACCACCATCGAGATAAAGAACAGAGGCTCCACGATAGTTCGGATGTGGGATGAGGACCACATCCACGTGTACGCCCGCATCACATCAAGCTACGAAGAGGTCCTGGACCGAGTGGACCTCATCCACTCAAAAAATCCGGAGGTCGTCATCGAGGTCAAGGAGGGTAAATTCGCCTGGAACTACCACTCCAAAGTGGAGGTAAGCATCCCTCGGACCATGGACCTGCAGAAACTGAAGATGCAATGGGGAGACCTGGACATCAAGGACATCGACTCGGATATCGAGGTCGATGTCAATACCGGGGACATATACATCCATGACATCCGTGGCAACGTCGACCTGAAGTGCAACTCCGGGGACCTGGATATCTCGGACGTCACTGGTGATGTCAAGGTCAGAAGCTCAACATCTGAGATCGATATCGACAGGATCTCGGGTAACGTCGATCTTGAGACGGATACATCGAGCATCGACATCAGGGACGTCTACACTGTTTCGAACATCAACTCGGATACAGGCTCTATCTACCTGCAGGTCAGGAATGTCCATCCCGATGGCTCTTCGGTCACCAGCAACACCGGGGAGATCCGTGTCAGGTTCCTCCAGCCGCTCAACTGCAATCTGACAGCCGATGTTGGGACCGGCGAGATCCATACCAACGACATCACTGTTACGACAGAGGTCTTGAACAAAGATGACAAATACATCGCTCACATGGGAACTGGCGGTCCAGACTTCGTTATCAAGACGAACACCGGTAACATCAATCTGCATGGAGGTGACTAATATGGCACCTTTCGTGTTCATGGCCGGGACCACTGACGGGAAGAAGAGGAAGAAGGATGCCAAGTTCGAAAAGGACCTCATCACAGGTCTCATATCCCTCATCCTTCTCTCCATCACAGCCAATGCCAAGGAACCGATGTACGGTTACCAGATAGCAAGGTCCATGGAGGATGCGGACTCTGGGATCTCCCTGAAGCAGGGAACGATCTACCCGGTCCTACGGACCCTGGAGAAGAAGGGATTTCTCAAAAGTCACCTTAAAGCTTCGGAGTCAGGACCTCCGAGGAAGTACTATGAAATCACGAAAAAGGGTCGTGCCCAGCTGACCATCTGGCAGGACACATGGGACGAGACACGAGAGTTCGTGGACTCCATTCTGGGGGGGATGAAGAATGGCTGAAAACTCTAATATCAAGGATTATCTCCTTGCGCTGGAGCAGGCCTTCGGGGACGCAGACCGAGCTCTTATCGTGGATGCCCTGGACGATGCCGATGAACATCTCAACGAGATGATGGCTGAGCTCATGGCAGAGGGCTTGAGTGAAAAGAAGGCCCTCAAGACAGTCATCAGTTCCTATGGCTCACCCAAGACCATCGCCAAGGAATACATCAAACAAGATAAGATCGAGATGCGGGAGAGGATAGAGAAGCATCCGCATCGCTACGCCTCGTACTATGATTACGCTTACTCTGACGCTGACCACTCCACCAAGAAGAAGGAGAGCATCTACACCAAGCCGAAGAAGAAGAAGGAACCAAAGCGGTCCATGCTCGAGAACATGTTCGGCGTGTACTTACGACCTCGGACATACCTGAACCTGCTCTACCTATTCCTGCTATTCCCATTGGGCATAGTCTACTTCTGCTATATCGTGACCATGGTCTCGGTCTCTCTGAGCTTGGTCATCACGGTCATCGGCATCCCCATTGGTATCGGTTTCCTAGTGACCATATTCCTATTAGGTTGGTTCCAAGGACGTCTGACAGAGCTCATGACAGGTGTGCGTTTCCCCCGAAAGAAACGCAAGTTCAGGGCCAAGGGTGGTCCATGGAAACGGGTCAAGACCCTGCTCAAGGACCCGAGGCTGTACTCGACCTTGTTCTACCTGTTCCTGCTGTTCCCTATTGGAATAGCTGCCTTCGTCATCGAGGTCACGCTCATCGCAACAGCCCTGAGCCTTATCGCAGCACCGATACTCTACATGGTCTGGCTTGCCTACGACGTGCCGATCCATGTCCCCGCACCTATCTGGTTCCAGTTCCTGCTATCGGCGTTCGGGTTTATCCTGCTGACCTGGTCCTTGCACTTGCTCAATGGATTCGCATGGATCAATGGCAAGATCGCTAAGGTAATGCTTCTGAGGACATCATAAAGCATATGTGTCGCCAATGTCTACAGTGACATGATGCGCAAGGCCACAGCCAATGAGATAAATGAAGCTCTGAAGCTGAAAGAGGACGAGAAGAAATGGCTCGTCAAGCTGCACTATCTCACCTTAGCTGGTCAGCTCATCATCCCACCGATAGGGGTGACCGGGCTTGGCATCTTCCTCTCATGGCTTCTTCAGCGGTGGTTCAGTTTCTATGATTCAGTGGCCATAGCTGTCATGGTCGGAGCCTTCCTGATGCTCGGGCCTCTGGTCGGGATGCTGTGGAACGAGAGGAACTACAGACAGTATGTCATCCAGGGACACTACATCAGGTTCACGACCAAGGGTCTTGTGGATGGCAAGGCCTGGTACCCGTACGACCACATCGAGAAGATGTCCATTCACACGGGCAGTGTGTTCAATGTCACGCTCAAGGATGGATCGACCAACCTGGTCCTGAGGAAGTCCTATCATCTGAAGGTTGAGAAGATGCAGGAGTGGCTCAAGGCCGAGGGCATCGAGGTCACTGAGTTCTGAGTCTGAAACCTTAATAACCCCCATCCCCTTTTCTTCCATGTGCGGGCCATGAGGAGAGCGTTCGTTGTACTGGGGGTCATTCTGTTACTTATCCCAGCGATAGCCCTCTTCAACTCTGCAGAGCCTGAGACAAGGACCGTCTACGTCGTGGGACCTGGCCGCACCTACGAGACCATCGGAGACGCACTGACCGCTGCTATCGATGGGGATACGGTCCATGTCCTCGAGGGCGTCTACAACGAGTCGTTCTACATCTATGCAGAGATAGAGCTCATCGGAGCGGGAATGGGAAACACCACCATCCACTCAGCCTCCTACAATCCTACCATCAACGTCATGGCACCGAACGTGACCATCTCGGGATTCCATTTCTCATGCGACCTGGACTGGTATGCAGGAGTGGAGTTCAACGCTGACAATGGGACCGTTCACAACTGTTCGTTCCAGGACCACTATGACGGGGTGAGCATCGACTACGCCTCGAACACTACCATCAAGGACTGCATCTTCAACAGGGTCGGTGGGTTCTCGATCTATTCCTATTATTCCGATAACGTGACCATAGAGGACTGTACTATCAGGAACTCGTACTACGATGGATTCTATGTCTCTTTCTCACGTGACGTCCATGTGCGGAGCTGCAGTTTCACCAACTGTTCCACAGATGGGATCTCCTTTGCAGACAGCTCGAACTCGTCTGTGACAGATTGCACTTTCACAGACAACAAAAGGGCCATGGACATCAGGGACAGTTACAACATCACCTTGCATGGAAATCTGCTGTATGACGGCTCTATCGAGATGTTCGGAGACTACGTCCATCAGTGGGACTCCCACACCATCGGTCCGGACAATCTGTTCGAGGGGAAGCCGATCCAGTACGTGGTCAACGCCAACGATACTACTGTCCCGACGGGTGCAGGGCAGATAATCATGGTCAACTCACAGAGGGTAACAGTTCAGAACCAGCATATCTCAGATGCCACAGAAGGAATGACCCTGGCGTTCTGCGACTTCTGCACTGTCCAGAGGAACACCTTCCGCAGGAGCATCTACGATGCTGTGTACATCTATGAATCCAACCACAACATGATAATGTACAACCGGTTCATCAACAACTCCAGGTATGCTATCTCGTTCGGGTATGGTAGTACGAAGAACCAGGTGGTGCTCAACGACTTCATCTCGAACAATGACTATGGAAGGGAATGCTCGGACAGTGGATGGGACAATCTCTACAACCTAACGGATGCTGGGAACTACTGGAGCGACCACAGCAACATTGATCTGAACTCTGATGGGATAGCCGATGAAACCTTCTCCCCAGCCTTGTACGAGTACGACCACTATCCTCTAACCCATCCGTTCGCGGCCCCATGGATCTACACCGAGGACGAGGAGTTCGCATACCAGAACGTTCACTACTCGGTCAAGTACGATGCTATCGACAGGGACACCTCCCCCGCTGGACTTATCTGGAATCTCACTACGAACGCGACCTGGTTGACCCTGGATGCTGCGAACCAGCTAAAGGGCACACCAACAGGAACGGACGTTGGAGTCTACTTCGTCAACGTGTCTGTCATGGATGGCACACACTGGGACAGCCACGAGTTCACACTCACGGTCAAGATGGACAACGAGGATCCGTCGATCGTTACAGGCCACATCACATCCATCCGGGAGACTGAGTACTACTACAACGACTACGATGCTCTCGACCCTGACCACACGACCTTCACCTGGACCCTTCTGACCAGCGCAATGTTCCTCACCATCAACGAGACAACGGGTGAGCTATACGGAAGACCAGATGACTCGGATGTCGGTGTCCATTCGGTGATGGTCATGGTAACTGACCCACTCGGGGCCTTCGATAGCGTCTCGTTCAATCTTACCGTTATTGAAGCGAACTTCCCTCCGCATATCAACTGGACGATCACCTCACTGATGATGGATGAGGACACGATAAGCAGCATCGACCTGTATCAGGTCTTTACCGACCTCGATGGGGACGTTTTGAACTTCTCGGTCTACACGGTTGGAGTAGTGAACTACACCCTCCATGACAACGGAACCTTGGACCTCATCCCACCTCCGAACTGGCACGGAGGACAGGGCTTTGTCGTCACCGCCAATGATACATTGTCAGAGGTCAGCTGGGAGTTCACGATCTCAGTTATGAACGTCAACGATCCTATCGCTGGTGTGGAGATATATCACGGAGAGCATTACGAGACCCTCGACGACCCTAACCCGATCCGTGGCACCATTTACTTCGATGAGTTCGACTTCGTCTATCTTATTGCAGTGCTCGATGACCCGGACGGTAGTGCCACTTACTCCTTTGAATGGAGACTGAACGAAGCGGTTGTAGATAGGAGCATCGAGTTCGACCACTATGTGGACCCAGGTACACACAGTTTGACGTTCATGGCCGAGGATGAGAGTGGATATCGTGTCTATGCGAACATCATCTTGATCGTCGAAGAGGACCCGACCGACCCTGATGATGGGTCCTCGAGCAGCGGTATCATGGGATGCTCCACCTCTTGTGCTGTTGCCATTGTTACTTTGGTGATCATCATAGTTGTAGTGATAGTCGTCCTCATGCAGAAGAAGAACACCGCGAACACGGACCCGACCAAGCAGAGCGCAAAGGACAAGGAGAACCTCCGCAAGCTCGAGGAGTTCACACGCAAGCAGAAGGAGAAGGAAGCAGCCATCGAGAAGGAACAGGCTGAAAAGGATAAGGCCAGGGAGAAGTCCCGAGCCGCTGCAGATGCAGAGCGTGACAGGATGCGTGGTATCAGGCAGACCCGTAAGAACGAACAGATAGCAAGGGAAGCCAAGAAAAGACCTCTCGATGAGAGGATCGAGTACATGAAGGAACAGGTGCAGGAGCTCAAGGCAGAGGCGGAGGAGCACATTGAGATCCAAGTTATCGAACAGTCAGAGGCCGAGCAGTCCGATGCCGCTGAAAGATACCCACACCTGATCACTGATGGACCACCTGTCGGGCGGGAGCACGAGTTCTCTGAGGATGAATACCTATAACTCCATCCCTTTCCCAATGGCCTTTGTAAGCCTTGGGTCCGGATTGAACGTCCAAGTGATCCCACGCATCGACACCACGATCTTATTGCTCTCCTCAAGGTAGATGAGGATGGTCTTGAGAGTATTATGATTGACCTTGCGAGGTAATCGCCTCTTCAGCTCCGCTACTGTGATCATACTCTCGTCAGCATCTCGGAGGACATCCTCGACCATGATGACAGTGTTCAAGGTAGGGGAATGTTCTGTTTTCATTGTAGGAGCTATATGCGACATTTTAATCACTTATTGATATATATATGTAATATTTACTTATGAATATATATCTATTCCTATGTTCAACCGAACCTAACTGAGTGCTACTACCAGCCATGAGTATTATCGATTATGGTTCGAACGGAAACGGGTCCAGGTTTCAAATACCCGAGCCACCATCAAGTCACATGCGCTCCGACCGAATAAAGAAGGGCCCATCCAGGATGGGGAACCGTGCCCTCCTCTACGGAACAGGACTTACACCGGACCAGCTCGACCGCCCGTTCATTGGTATCGCAAGCTCTTTCACAGACCTTATTCCGGGTCATGTTGGGATGCGACCATTAGAGAGAAAGATCGAGCAGGGGATCAGCGCTGGAGGCGGCATACCGTTCCTGTTCAGCGTTCCCGGTATCTGTGATGGTATAGCCATGGGACACAAGGGGATGAGGTACTCCCTCCCGTCCAGAGAGCTCATCGCGGACATGGTGGAGACTGTCGCCGAAGCTCACGCTCTAGACGCTCTGGTGCTCCTAACCAACTGCGACAAGATCACTCCGGGAATGCTCATGGCCGCATGTAGGTTGGACATACCTTGCATCGTCGTCACTGCAGGTCCGATGCCCCCTGGTCACTTGGATGGCAAGGACCTGTCGCTCGTCCGAGACTCGTTCGAAGCCGTAGGCAAGTTCGAGAAGGGGGAGATGACCGAGGATGAGATGTTCGAGATGGAGCTCGAGGTCTGCCCAGGACCTGGTGCATGTCAGGGGCTCTACACTGCGAACACCATGGCATGCCTGACCGAGGCCATGGGGATGAGCTTGCCAGGATGCGCCACTGCGGCAGCTGGAACGGCAAAGAAGCAGCGTATCGCATACGACTCTGGAAAGCGCATAGTCGAGCTCTTCCACGAGGGCATCGACTCAAGAAAGGTCGTCACCAGGGACGCTCTGCTCAACGCCATCCGGGTCGACATGGCCTTGGGTGGATCCACCAATTCCATCCTTCATCTCATCGCTATTGCCCGGGAAGCCAACGAGGTCCTGGACCTGGAAGACTTCGACAAGCTGTCCCGCTCAACGCCACAGCTGTGCGCTCTCCGACCTGGAGGCGAGCACATGATGCAGGACCTGGACAGGGCTGGGGGAATTCCCGCGGTCCTTTCTATCCTTGCACCCCTGCTCAAGACCGAGTGCGTGAGCGTTGCAGAGGACAGCGTCTGCGATATCATCGAGGCCAGCGAGGTCAAGGACAAAGAGGTCATCAGACCTCTCAATGATCCTTACAAACCAGAAGGGGGCATTGCGATCCTCCGAGGCAATCTCGCTCCAGACGGAGCTGTGGTCAAGGTCGCAGCAGTTGACGAGAGCATGATGGTCTTCGAGGGTCCAGCGAGAGTCTTCGACACCGAGGAACGAGCAAGGGCAGCCTTGGAGGCCGGTCAGATCAACGAAGGCGAGGTCCTGATCGTAAGGTACGAGGGACCAAAGGGTGGACCTGGGATGAGGGAATCTCTAGCCCTCACAGCAGCCATGGCCGGTCAGGGTCTGGGGGACAAGGTCGCCCTTGTTACCGACGGTAGGTTCAGTGGGGGGACCCGGAACTTGAGCGTTGGTCACATCTCCCCCGAAGCTGCAGCTGGGGGGACCATAGCCCTGGTAAACGACATGGACATAGTCACGATAAACATCCCAGAGAGAAAGCTCGAGGTAAAGGTCTCGGATGAGGATCTGGGCCACAGACGCTCCACCTGGGAGGACCCTGGACCAAAGCAGAAGCGCGGCTGGCTTGCAAGATATCAGGCGCAAGTATCCTCCGCATCCGAAGGAGCTGTGCTGCGCGCTAGTAGTAGTATGGTTCAGGATATCCCAGAGCTGATAAACACAGTGATGGGTATCGTCGGTGTTATGCAGGATGCCAAGAAGGATTAGGTCACGACGAGCATGTCCAGGGCCTTCTTCATATCTGTCTGGGTCTCTTTACAGCCATCCTTGACCAGTGGAACCCCGACCATTGGACATCCTTTACCAGTGCACCTCTCCATTGCCTCTGCCAGTTCGAACGGACAGGCGATACCCATGGAGACGTTGTAATCTTTAGCGTTGAGGATCCGGAGGAGCATCGAACCACCTGGAACGATGTAGTATGGGATGTTGTTCTCCTCTGCAGCCGTTGTTATCCTGCCCATCTGGCACTTCATGCAATGAGTGCACATCCTGCCGAACTCGTATTCCTCGGCCTCGCACTCGGCGGTGTGACGCATGCAGTGGGGTAGGAACAGCACGCGCTCCTCGAACGGGGTCTTCTTCCAAAGGTCCATGTACTTCTCGTTGTGCTCGTTGACCACTTTCATGTAGCCCTCGAGCTCCTCTTCTGTGAGATTGTACTTGTTGTCCTTGTCGCGCTGGCGTTCTTCAGGCATGTGTCTACCCCTGCTTTTCAATCTCGTAATGAAGCTTAAACCTTTGCCCCTTTTCCTTCAGCTATCAGGCAGAAAAACCTTTAGTTCTTCTTACCCAGCATCTTCTCCTTGGCTATCATCATGGCCATCCGGCGTTTGGCTGGCCCGATGAGCTTGCTTGGAGGTCTCCTGAAGGAGAGGAGCTCTGCGAACATGTCCCTGAGCTTGTCATCGTAGCTTGCGATGCGCACAGATGTCTCTGCGTTGTTGACCATGAGCTCGTGGGCATCCACAAGGATGTTGAGGTCCTTTCCGAACCCGGTCATGCAGTCCTTGTGATAGCCGGTGAAGTCCTTGGTCGAGAGGGTGTCAGTCTGGAGGTTGGCCTCCAGTGACTTTGCTGCGAGCCTTCCAGACTCTATTGCGAAGTAGATGCCCTCTGCGGACATGGGGGACGCAAAGCCTGCAGCATCACCGATGAGGATCACATTGTCACAAACGAACTTCTTGAGCGGTCCCCTGAACGGAACCTGGCCACCCTTGACCTCGAACTTCGGAACCTTCTTTGGCAGCAATTTCTTCTTCTTCAGGATGGACATGAAATCAGCATGTGCCTTGTGGGCACCGTAGGCGCGGACGGTGTTGAAGTGCGTTCCAACACCGATGTTGAGCGAATCCTGTTTTGGGAACACCCAGCCGTATCCACCGCGGATGAACTTCAAAAAGAACATCAGCGCACGTCTATCCTCGGAGTATATCTCCTCGATGAAATCCTCGCCGACCTTGAACTCAGTGAGCATGCAGCTACCAAGCTGGTCGTTGTCCCACCTCTGTGGAAGGCCGATCTTCTTCCTGACATACTTGGCAATGGGGCCATAGACTCCGGTGGCTCCGATCACGGTCCGTCCTTTGATCGGTTTGCCATCGGTCTCAACGACCATTCCCTTCTTGATACCTTTGATGTTGGCATGGACGAACTCGGCCCCAGCATCGAGAGCTTTCTCGTAGAGATGGTTGTCGAACTGTTCTCTGTCAGCCTCGTAGAAGATGGGGCTTCCAGGATCGTAGTAGGCCTCGTACTTGAGGGAGGGGCTGAAGATGGTAGCGACGTTGGACCCAGGTCCGAAGTATTTCCTGTCTATCCACTTGAACTCCTCGCAGTGAGGGCACAGTCCACCACCGCAAGGTTTGTACCTTGGGAAGGTGTCCTGGTCCACAAGTGCTGTCTTTATCCCGGCCTTTGCGAGGTAGTATGCTGCAGAGGCGCCACCTGGGCCTGCTCCAGCAACTATTACGTCGTACTTCGCCATACAATCAACTCCCAGCAGATATCGGCGGGTAAACGCTAGCTGGATATAAACCTTACAGGTAGTACCCTAGGCGTTCAGCGTAGTACTAACTAACATATACCCTGCTTTCGTTGCTCCATGCCGTGGCGATGGGTCAGTGGCAATTCTGGATAGACCGGGGCGGCACTTTCACAGATGTTGTGGCAAGGGCACCGGAGGGAAGGTTAGTTGTTCACAAGCTCCTCTCCTCTGATCCACACTACCAGGACGCAGCCATCCAGGGCATCCGGGATATCATGGGACTGGACAAGGACCAGTCTATCCCGACAGATGACATCGCCGAAATAAAGATGGGGACAACAGTTGGGACGAACGCCTTGCTTGAAAGGCAGGGGGAACCCACGGTCCTGGCAATAACCCGGGGTATGAGCGATGTCCTACGCATCGGTTACCAGAACAGGCCAGACCTGTTCGCAAAGCACATCGTTCTACCAGAGCTCCTTTACGAGCGTGTCATCAGTGTCGAGGAACGTATGCAGGCCGATGGGACAGAGGTAGAACCTGTCAACGAGGACCAGCTCAGGGAAGACCTGCAAATGTCCTACGACATCGGATACCGTGCCATTGCCATTGTCCTCATGCACTCTTACAGATATCCCGAGCATGAGAAGCAGGTGGCCAAGCTTGCCAAGGAGATAGGCTTCACCCAGATCTCGGTCTCCCACGAGCTCACGCCCCTCATCAAGATCGTCGGCAGAGGTGACACCACAGTGGTGGACGCCTACCTTTCCCCCATGCTACGCAGGTATGTGGAACAGGTCAAGGGAGGACTGTCCAGCGACACCAAGCTCATGTTCATGCAGTCCAACGGCGGGCTCACTGACGCCAACAGCTTCAGGGGGAAGGACTCCATCCTTTCAGGCCCAGCAGGCGGCATCGTCGGTGCTGTGGCAACTGCCCAGCTGGAAGGTTTCGAAAAGATCATCAGCTTCGATATGGGGGGTACGTCCACGGACGTTGCCCACTACGATGGCGAGTTCGAGAGAAGCTTCGAAACAGAGGCTGCGGGGGTTAGGCTCCGAGCTCCGATGATGCGGATACATACCGTCGCTGCAGGTGGAGGATCCATCTGTCAGTTCGATGGCTCCAGGTACCGGGTCGGTCCGGACTCTGCAGGTGCAGAGCCTGGCCCAGCCTGCTACAGGAAAGGCGGCCCGCTCACGGTCACTGACTGCAATGTCATGCTAGGAAGGATCCAACCCGACCTGTTCCCAAAGGTCTTTGGACCGGACGCTGACCAGCCTATCGCTGTGGATGTTGTTAAGCATAAGTTCGAAGAGCTTGCGCAAACTATCGGGGATGGAAGGTCAGCCTACGAGGTGGCCCAAGGATTCCGAACCATCGCCGTTGAGAACATGTCCAACGCCATTAAGGAGATATCGGTCCAGCGTGGTTACGATGTCACCAAGTACGGTCTCTGTTGCTTCGGGGGCGCTGGTGCCCAGCACGCGTGTGATGTCGCAGACGCTCTTGGGATGACCACGGTGTTCCTTCATCCGTTCGGTGGTGTCCTTTCCGCATACGGGATGGGCCTTGCGAAGCAGAGGGTCATGAAGGAGCGCTCCCTGGAACTGGAACTCAATAACGTCGGTTCCCAGGAGACGTGCAAGCTCTTCGATGAGCTTGAGTCCGAGGCCGTTTCCGAAATGATCGCCCAGGGCTACACCGAGGACCAGCTCGAGAAGGTCCGCAGGGTCCAGCTGCGATACAAGGGAACAAGCACAGCTCTGGAGGTCCCACATGAACCAACAGACGCGATGTATCGCAAGTTCACCCAGAAACATCAGGAGCGCTTCGGGTTCACCATGGATGGCAAGGGTCTTATTATCGGGACCCTGTCGGTGGAGGTCATTGGGTCCTCCGAGTCTGCAGAGGTAGAGTCAGCGCCATCTGTTGAGGGTGGTCTGCCCAGACCGATCTCGAAGGCGGACCTGTACACCTCAAAAGGTGTGCTCGAAGCAAAGGTCTGGGACCGTGCTAGCCTTGGCCCAGGCAACGAGGTCACAGGTCCAGCGCTCATCATTGAAAAGACCGCAACCATCGTCGTGGAACCTGGCTGGTCCGCACGGGTCACAGAGCTTGGCAACATCATCATGACCAGGACCGTTCCCCTTGAGCGGATCCATGCCATCGGAACCAAGGTCGATCCTGTCATGCTTGAGATATTCAACAAACGCTTCATGTCAATGGCTGAGCAGATGGGGTATGCGCTGCAGAACACAAGCTACTCCGTCAACATCAAGGAGAGGCTCGACTTCTCCTGCGCTATCTTCGATGCAGAAGGTGAGCTGGTCGCCAAC
>JANQNL010000160.1 GCA_028279585.1 Thermoplasmatota archaeon | reverse complement strand
TACCTCCTGCCCCGCTCCCACCGGCCGCACCACCTCCAGCAGCTCCACCTGCTGCGCCGCCACAGGCTCCACCTGCTGCACTACCAGCAGCACTTGTTGCTGCAGAACCTGCAGCTGCAGATCCCGCTGCTCCTCCTGCTGCGGCCGCTCCACCAGACATTGCAGTGATAGCGACCGAGGCGCCTACACCACCAGCTACCGCCACACCCATGCCCATCATAGCGGTGGCCATGGGTGCTGGGGACTCGTTCTGGACATAGATGCTGGTCTCGTCGTAGAACAGGACGTTCCCGGAGACATCTCGTGCTTCTACTCGGATAGTGTATCGTGAGTTGCCTAGTGTGCTTGTCTTGATGTCTGTAGATACGTAGTTACCCTTCTCAACACACTCTTTGACAGTAACACCTGCTGGTTCCTGGATGATGAGGATGGCCATGCTATCGACAAGACCCTCAACACCGGATGGGGCATTGGCATAGATGGACAGGCTCTTTCCTGGTAGGGCTGTATCATCTTTACTAAGACCTTCTGATGATCCGGAATCTGGTTTTCCTGTATCAGGGTCGATGTTCATTGAATACATGTTGATGTTCATTTTCACCTTCCGGACCTTAGCACCTTTCCAGGGTAGGACCATATCGTCCATCGTGAACGAACCTAGCCCATAATTACTCGAGACCCAGGCGGTCCCTGTGTTCGAATTGTATGCTACATCGAAGCAACCTATGAAGGCAGGGATGTACTGCTCTGTCATATCGGGATTCTCGAGATGCTCAAGGACCGGAATGAACTTGTTATCCTTTGTATCTATGATACCTGCTCCAACACCAACAGATCCGATGACCACATCACCAGTGTCTGTAAGGGCCATATCATATATGTTCGACCCAAGGAACGTGTACGGAACGGGGCTTGCTGGCCACTGGTCGCCAAGCCACCAGCTGAGATTGAGCGTCAGGTCGGTAGTTATCCCCTCGATGGTGGTAAGGTCATCGGGGTCGAAGTGGATAAGGTAACCATCCCATGGAGGCTCCCAATCTTCACCATCATAATCGTATTCATACATGGGATCCCTCCACGGATCGAATCTCGCAGTATTGAACGCGACATAGAACTCATCCTGCCCCTCATGGTAGATGAAGGATGTTAAAGACATCAATTCCCACGTCACATGGAAGTCTGTGTTCCTGATAGCTGAGCCAGAATCGAACTCCAATGTGCTTATGTCCAGAAGCTGTAAACCATTCATTGAGCCTACCCAGAGGTCATTTCCATCAACCTTCTGAAGGTCCAGGACCTGGTTGTTGAATAGGCCTTCGGTCATGGTGAATGAATCAATTATGGTCAGTCCCATGACATCAACGATATAGAGTCCGGAGCTTGTGGCAAGGAAGATCCTATCACCCGTGGAATCGTACCACATCTCGTTTATCGAGTTGACGGACATCCCCTGGGCGGTTCCAAAAGTATCTATCTGGTCGGATCCCAGGCGGTAGATGTCCAGGTTCATGTTGCCAGATACACCATTGCTTGTTGCAATGAACAGAAGGTCGTCCGTTGGATCA
>JANQNL010000128.1 GCA_028279585.1 Thermoplasmatota archaeon | reverse complement strand
ATCTTCCTCTTGGCAGGAAATTCCTCCAACCTCTCCCGCACAGACTCCAGCTCCCGGTCGTCGAGCGTGTCCTTCCACTTGACCTCCAGCACTCCTACGGCCTTCTTGAAGCCCACGAGCACACCATCCACCTCCTCCGATGGATGATGATGCAGGTTCAAGGCCATACCGAGCTTCGACGCAACAGCCTCCTGGACGTTCTGCTCGACGATAAAGGGGAGCTGCTGGTCGATGAACCGCTCCATCTGCTTGATGGGAACCTCCCGGTCAGAAACTGCATACTTCTCGTCCAGATAATAGTAGAGCCTGGTAAGTGGGGAGACATGCCTGTAGACCATCCTGTTCTTTTTCCAGACAGGGACCTTCTTGAGGACGCCCAGGCCACATAGGTTGTTCAGGTACGACTGGATTATCGAGGGATCGTCCTTTTTGATGAGGTTCCTGGAGAACAGGAACGACGAGATCTCAGACGATGTGGTCTTTCCCACAGCCGTAGCCCTGATGATCCCCTCGTACACCGTGGATAGCTTCCGGTCCTCCTCTGTGAAGATCTCCCCCACAAGTGCAGGTACCGTGAGCATCAACCCGCTCAACACCCTCCCAAGGTTCCAGTCCTTGCCGAAGTTCACCATGAGCGGTTCCCGAAGGAAGATGGAGCGCTCCATCAAGGTCCTTGGCTCGGTCCAGATGTCAGAGCAAGAATTAATGACGTCCGCAAGGTCGATGATGTCTATCCTGGCCTCGGCGAACTTCCCAAGGATTGGTGATGACGAGCTCAGAAGTTCCTTTGAGAGATGCAAGGTCGAGGAGACCAGGATGAGCCTTCCGTTCTGGGGAAGGGCATGCACCTGGTCCAGAAAACGCTGACCAAGCCTGTGGAACTCGTCCACAACAATGGTCCTTCCCTGCTCCAAGTCCCTGGTCATAAGCCTCACGAACGTATCGTAGGATACCTCCTCGACGCCATCGGAGCCAAGGATCGTGATATCACGCTTGACGAAATAATACTCATCATATTTCACGTGCTGGCGGCACAGAAAGCTCTTACCGGTCTTGCGGCGACCGTACACCATGACCCATGCTGCTTGGGTGATCATGGACTGCTGGGAGGGCCTAACAATAATCACAGTAAGTATAATGGGAATTATTGTTAATATATGTTATGTTGGGATTTGGAGATATTAGCTCGCCCCCACACTCAGGCGTGGATGGTCCTGCGGCAGGGTCGGGTGATGGGCTTTGGTCCAGAGGAGTGAAAGCCTCGGCGAAAAGAAAGGTCGTTTGATGGGCTTGCGACTCAGACGATGCCCAAACAGGTCACTGGCAGAGGAAAAAAGAACGGTCGTCTTCACTACATATGCTAGCATCTTCGACCGTTCAGACGATTTTTTCTGGATACTCTGCCAGTGACCTTATTCGGGCATCGTAAAACACCACACCCTCCCCTTATCATCGAACACATACAGCGCATTCCCCGTAGCGGTAGGCACCGAAGTCACCCACCCCGTCGTCTCATAGCTCCACAGATGCTCTCCATCCCGAGCATCCAACATGTGGACCTTCCTGTCCTTGGAACCGATCAACACAACACCAGTATCCCCAACGACCGTCGGAGAAGAAGTGATCGAACCACCAGTCTTGTAGGACCAGTACTTCTCGCCAGTAAAAGCGTTGATGCAGTAGAGGATGTCATCGTGGGAACCGAAGTAGACCTTGCCGTCCCATACGGATGGGGAGGACATGGTCCGCTCCTTGGTCGAGAACGTGAAGTGCTGGGTACCGTTCTCTATCCAGAACGCATGGAGCTTGTAGTCCCAGGATGTGATGTAAACAAGATCACCAGCTACGGCAGCCGTGGACTTGATCTCACCACCGGTCTTGTACTTCCAGACCTGCTCCTTGTTGACGAAATCGAAGCAGAAGAAGTAACCGTTGTTAGCACCCACGAAACAATAGCCGCGGGTAGGGTCGATGGTGACAGAGGAATGAGGATGGTTGCCCAGATACTCGGTCTCCCAGACCACTGAGCCGTCAGACTTGTTCTGGACAAAGATCTTGCCGTTCGGGGTAGGGAACTCTACAGCAGTAAAGAGATACTCATTGTAAAGAACTGGGGAGGCACCGATGGAACCACCGAGCTTGTTCTCCCACACTAGGGTTCCCGTCTCTTTGTCAAGACAGTAGTTGTACCCACTGTAATCTCCTACATAGACGTACTCCTCGTCATAGCAGGCCGTGCCATGGATACCCCTGTGGTTGGGGTCGGTCTGGTTCATCTCCTTGAAGTACTTGTGCGTCTTGAAGCTCCAGACTATCTCACCGTTTGTCTTGTTAAGAGCATACAGCTGACCATCGTCCACTCCGATGTAGATGTATTTCTCGTCCACGGTTGGGGAGGACTTGGATGCAGTATATGTGCCGATGGCCAAAGGAGTACTGTTCCAGTAGAGGGCTATACCTGGTCCTACGGTCGTGCCAGGCGGAGCAACTCCAGCGTGTGTTACCTCGGACCTGTACTGAGGCCAGGTACCTGCAGCCACTGGTGGAACGTCTGTCTTCTTGATAGGCTCGCCATTGTCTGTCGTACAGCCTGCCAGGACCACGGTCAGGACCAGGATCGCAAGGCATAGGCTGGAGAATAACAAGCGTCGCATAGACTGTGCAAGCGAATGAAGGTAAATAGGGTTTGTGGAACAGTTATTACCGGGGTGTCAGAGGATAAGTCTCAGAACGAGTGATGACTTGCTTTTATCTATCCAATAAACTTATTAACTAATTACCTAATATCACAATCAATGTACGATCTCCTATTCAAACCGACCTCAAAAGCGATCATTGAGAACCTCCTGCAAGGCCGAAAAAGCCTCACCGAGCTATCCACGGAGCTACAACTGTCCAAATCAGTACTCTTGCAAAAATACCTGTCAACGTTCGAAAGCCTTGGTCTCGTGACCAAGACGGTCGAGAAGACCAGCAGCGGAAGACAAGCCTATTATGAGCTCAATGGGTTCACGCTCCATTTCTCCATAGATCCATCATCCAAATGCGCCTTAGCCTTCACTACAGACCTGGATCTCGAGGATCATTCATTTCTGCTTGGTCAGGTCAAGGATGTAAGGTTCAGGGACGATCTTGAGCTATTGCTTGAGAAGGTCGCAGGATCAGATATTGATAACCTGTTCGTCCACATCATCCTATACGGTTCCGTGGCCAAGGAGGAAGCTTCGGATAGAAGCGACATAGATCTAGCGTTTGTTGCAGAAAAATGGAACAAGCAAGGCAAGAATGCCATCATCGACCTAATATCTGAGTTATCACCGGATATAGATCATGTCATTAGACCAGTCTTCATAACAATAGCAGACATCCTTGAGGCTGATAATGACCTCATCGTTGAGATAAGAAAAACAGGCAAGATAATCTACGGTGAGCGTTATCAAGGCACGGGAATATGGGAGAAGATGGAGACGTACAGGAACATTACGATCTGAGCCTGAAGTATCTTGAGGCTGCAAAGAACAACCTGGATAATGATCTGTATGAACCAGCTCTGTTCAGCGGGATCCATGCCCTGGAGCTTGCTATTAAAGCGTTACTTATGCTGAAGGTCGACGGCCCGATCCTCACCCACAATGTCGGTGGATTGTTCGGCAAGCATTACCGCGAGGAGTTCGGGGAAGACCTATGCAAAAGGATCAACAGGGACCTTATAGGATACAACCTGCCAAGATATCCTGGGGTGGAGGAATATGACGCAGATGAGGTCGAAGGAACCATAGAGTTCATCGAACAGGTTATCACTCAGAATATCAAGAAGAAGCTCGAAGCTGACGTGAAGTAGAAGGTTCGATCATTCTTATCTGTTCAATGCCCTGTGTGCAATATCCTTCCTGAAGTATGCCTTCTCGAAGTCGATCTTGCCCACAGCCTCGTACGCCTTGCCCACAGCACCTGCGATATCCCCACCAAGCGCTGTAACGCCAAGCACACGACCACCGGACGTCATAACACCCTCATCCCCTGCCGCAGTTCCGGCATGGAACACGACCACATCATCCATTCCAGCAGCTGTATCCAGCCCAGTAATGACCTTGCCCTTGTCGTAGGAGCCAGGGTACCCGCCGGACGCCATGACCACGCACACGGATGGCCGTGGGTCCCAATCCACGACCACGCCATCCAATCCCCCGTCGATACATGCCTCCATGACCTCGAGTATGTCCCCATTGAACCGCATGAGAACTACCTGGACCTCTGGGTCTCCGAACCTGCAGTTGTACTCAACGACCTTTGGTCCTTCAGTTGTTATCATAAGTCCCACATACAAGATGCCCTTGTACGGGGTTCCCTCGGCCTGCATCCCCTTGATGGTCGGACCAACGATCCTTTCCATGGTCTGGTCGAACAGGTCCTTGGTGAGAACTGGAGCTGGGGAGTATGCACCCATGCCTCCAGTGTTCGGACCCTCGTCCCCATCGTATGCCCTCTTGTGGTCCTGGGCGGACTCCAGAGGGACAACGTTCGAGCCGTCCGCGAACACAAGAAGCGAAGCTTCCTCGCCTTCCATGAACTCCTCGATGACTACCTTGGCACCAGCATTACCGAACTTGCCGCCGAACATGTCCTCAACAGCAGCTTTTGCTTCAGCCATCTCCATGCATACGATGGCTCCTTTTCCAGCAGCCAGACCTGAAGCCTTCACAACGATCGGAGCACCGACCTCATCAAGGTAAGCAAGTGCAGCTCCGACCTCCGTGAACGTTCCATACTTCGCCGTAGGGATGTCGAACTTCGCCATGAACTCCTTTGCAAAGGCCTTGCTACCCTCGAGCTGGGCAGCACCAGCCATGGGACCAAAGACCCTAAGCCCCTCATCAGAGAACCTGTCCGCAAGCCCGTCCACGAGAGGGTCCTCCGGCCCGACGACCGTAAGACCGATCGAGTTCTCCTTGGCAAACGAAATAAGTCCATCAATATCGCCTGCCTTGATGCCGACGTTCTCCGCTAACCCAGCTGTGCCAGCATTGCCAGGAGCGCAGTAGATCTTACCAACGCTCGGGCTCTGTGCGATCTTCCAGACCAGGGTGTGCTCCCTGCCGCCTGAACCTACGACCAATATGTCCATATTATCACTCCGGAGCTTTCAATGCTGAGGCCTTAATAAGCGCAATAAGCTCGATGCCGAGCTCTTCCATGGCAGCGCCTCCGCCTTCCTCCCTGTCCACAACAACAATGGCCTTGTCCACGACAAGCCCCTCATCGCGAAGGATCTTTGCAGACTTTACCATGGAGCCGCCAGTGGTCGCTACGTCCTCGACGATTATAGCCTTCATGCCAGGT
>JANQNL010000082.1 GCA_028279585.1 Thermoplasmatota archaeon | reverse complement strand
ACTCCGGGAGTACGACATACTCCTTCATCGGTCGGCCACCCATGGGATCGAAAAGATATGTTTCGTCGTAATTGGAGAATATCTCCTCTCGACCTTCTTCATCCAACCGCACTATGATGTTGTCCTCGTGCAAGGCTGTGAACATGTTCGAGTTGACGAACCAGCATGGACACCCGAACATCTTGCGCCTCTCCACATCGAACGGTTTGAGGCTTTCGACCATGAACTCTGTCATCTCTTCTGATACGGGCTGCCACTTTCCCATACTATCACTTGGACCTTCAACAACGTTTCTCTATTTAACCTAACTTTGACACATTCCTTCAACATACTGTCAAAGCTAGGTATACCCTGAAGTTGACATCGGGTAATCTAACTTGAAATGTCAAATTCAGGATCTAACTATTGTTAGTTTTTTCCCATAAGCTTTATCATGCACACGTGCGGTAAGCTAAGATATGATGAAGACCGCTGTTGCCGGTGTAGTCGTTTGGACAATGCTGATATCTGTAGTTCTAGTGATGTTCCAAACCCCGGTCGAAGTGGTGGAGGCTGTAGAGCATTCCCCTGTTGAACCAGCCTCGAAGTTGAGCCCTGACCTTGACTGGCCCATGGCGAAGAACCCTACTACCATCGGGCTGATCGTCCAGTTCACGGATGGCCCGACCTATAGCGATAGGACGCTGCTTGAATCCTATGGGTTCGAGGTCAAGCGGACCTTCCATGTGGTCCCAGCCCATTCGATGATCGGACCATCCTCTGCGATATACGACCTGGCGGAGCACCCCCGTGTCAAGTACATCGAGCACAACGACGAGGTCGTCCACGACATGGAGATGGGCACCAACGTCATAAACGCCACAGAGGTTTGGGCATCGAGCATCATCACCCCAATGAGCGAGGACGAGCCCATCGATGGCTCTGGTGTGTCCGTTGCTGTTGTCGATACAGGCATCGATGCGGGACACCCTGACCTCGATTACAAGACCAAGACCGTTATGAACGTCTTCGACGCTGGGAACGGTCTATGGCTTGAGGCCGAGAACACCGACACCAATTACGGCCACGGGACGCACGTTGCAGGAACTGTAGCGGGTAATGGTGACGCATCAGCTGGAGCAAGGCGCGGTGTCGCTCCTGGAGCGGGTCTTGTCGGTGTGACCGTGTCCATCCCTGAAGAGGCCACATCCCCTACAGAGGATGGTTACATCCAGGGACTGGAGTGGGTGTATGGCCATTCCAGGCCCGGTGCGAACCCCCACAACATCAAGGTCTGCACCAACTCCTGGCATTCCACAGTCACCGAGTATGATAAGAGCTCGCTGCTTACCCAGATGATAGAGCGCTTGACGCTTGACAACAATGTCGTGACAACATGGTCTGCTGGGAACGATGGCAGGGACGACCCTGAGGGTAAAGAACTTACGACCTCCGGCCAGGGCAATGTCCCTCTGGCCATCATGGTGGCAGCATACGAGCGCGATGGTTCCGCAGTGACAGACTTCTCATCCAGGGGCCGTGTGGGGGCCAACCACACCTATCCAGACGTCGGCGCTCCTGGAAAGACCATCTGGTCCACGTCCGCCCGTCGAACAGTGATCAGTGGCTTCACCTTCATCGGTGGTAACACCAATCCTTACTACCTGGCCATCAGCGGAACCTCCATGTCCACCCCTCACGTCGCAGGTCTTGTGGCATTGCTGTTCCAGGCCTGCCCATCCATGGGTATGTCGACGATGCGTGAGGACTACTCCGGAGACGATCCAGAAGGCTGGAACTCCGATCCATTGACCTTCATTCACGATTCAGAATGGATCCTGGAAGCTTCTGCAGCCTTCCTACCTCCCACCCCGGAGTCCGGGAACGTTGCTGAGGACGACAATACCACTGGATGGTGGGGAAAGCCTGTGGACTATGTCCAGGGATACGGTATCGTCAACGCCCATAGAGCGGTCGGTATCGCACTGACCCTGGAGAGGCTCCGTGAGATCTATCCTGACAGGAACGTCTCAGTCGGTGACGCTATCCTCGTCTACGACTCCCAGAACGTCAGCGGCACCCATCCGGTTGGAGCCAACAAGGCTTTGGCTCAGTGGTCCGGTGAGTTCTCACGATACAACGATCAGACCGGAAATCCACTTTCGCTTGTGAACCAGACCAAGTATGTCATGGTCCCTGACGGCGCCACTGACGCCAAAGTATCATTGAGCTTTGCAGCAGTGGACCTTGCCGAGTTCACAGCAGCAGACCTCGCCTTTACGATCGATACGAACGGGGATGGCAGCGTGGACTTCCAGTCCGACCTTTCCGTCACCGGTGGGGGAATGGACACTGCAACCCTTCCTGTATCTGGTCCTGGAACATGGACGTTTGACATCGTTGGGATGGGGGTCAAGGTCCCCAGGCCGCTGCAGGGGGTCAATTACGTTGAGCTTCGGATAGAGTATGACATGAGCGTGGAGTTCACCCTCGGTCCTAACGGCACAGCACTGGCCTCTGCTAGGGACGCGC
>JANQNL010000136.1 GCA_028279585.1 Thermoplasmatota archaeon | reverse complement strand
GCAGCTCACCCTCAGGCGAGAACAGCTCCCCACCGCCCATCATGTCAAGCTCCTCCAGCTCCTCCTCCGACATCTCCGGAGCTATGACGTACTCGTCCGATTTGAATATGGTGTCTCCAGCGTCCGCTATCTCGTACGCTTGACCCGCCTCGACCTCGTCCAGTGACGGCAGGTCCTCGTCCGCCTCCACCGTCCGACCCTTGTCCATGATATGACCTATCTCGCCAGATACCGAGTCGTCACCAAGGTCGTCAACGTCGAGCTCGACACCCTTGGCATCCCTCTTTGCTGGAGCTTCTTCATCCAGAGCAGAGTCCTTGACCTTCTTGCGATGGACCCAAAGCTTTGTGACTATCGAGACCTGGAGAAGGAACACGATGATAAGGACCAGAACCACGACCTGAAGGATGAACCTGGTCATATCGAGCTCTCCAAGGGAGTACTCGATGTTGTGGCTCTGGCCACCGATGACATAGATGTGAGGGCTCGTGTAACCGCTGGTGAAGTCAGCCTTGCCCTGGTATCCTCCCTGGGCAACGATGATCTCAACTTCTCCGTCCATGTCGATGTCGTCAAGGACGATGCCTAGTGTATCGGAACCGAGGATGCCAGACTCCCATTCGAGTGCGTGGTCGATACCGTTGTAGATCCTGACCACGCCAGGCTGGTTGGCGACCACGATCTCCATGACACCGTCGGAGTCCACATCACCAACTGCAAGACCGTAAGCCTTCGGGCCGATATCCTCGCTTCTCCACAGCTCATCATAGACTGGAGCCGTTGGGGAGGATGCTGTGGGATTGAACTGGAAGTCAAAACAGAATCCCTTGAAGTACCGATAACCATTGGATGCGATGATATTCGGGATGCCGTCGTTGTTGACATCCACGACCTCGAGCCCTTCGACGCATCCCTCAAGGTCATCGGACTCCCACTCCAGCACGCCCTGGTCGATGTCGAAGACTCGGATATAGCCCTCACCAGGGACGTCGCCTTGCATGTTACCGCAACCGACGATGAGCTCTTTCTCACCGTCCAGGTCCACGTCCGCAACAGAAATGGCACGCTGTCTGGAGGCACCCTTTTCCTTGACGTTCATGCTCTTGGGCTCAAGGGTGTAGATGGGCTCCTGGACGCCATACTCGCACACGAACACGCTTGCGCCTGGATGGTCTGTTTTGAAACCAGTGCCTACGAAAAGCTCGGGCTTCGCGTCCCCTGTTATGTTCTCAAGGTACAGGCCATGTGCGTCCCTTCCTAGATTGTCAGAGTCCCACACGAAGTCCTGGGTGTGGTTCACACCATCATAGACATAGACATATCCAAGACCGTCTCCTGCGACGATCTCCTGGACCCCGTCCCCGTCGATATCCCCCACCTCGAGACCCCACAGCCTCTCGTTGTGCTGCTCGGAGACCCAGTCTACTCGGAAGTCACTTCCCGTGCACTCGAACACGTGTATGTAGCCTTCGTAATCTGTAAAGATGATCTCTCGCAGACCATCGTCATCGATGTCCGTGGCCTGGATCGAGTTGAACCTGCCAGGTGCGGCGTTCATGTCATCGCCTGTTATCTCGGCAGTGGATGTTGGAAGTGCGGCAAGCATTAGAAGGAGTAGGCTCGCTGTGCAAGCCAGAACGAATAGTGCGGAAAGCCTTCCGCCAGTTCTTCTCCATCTGTTCATCAATGCTTCCTCGAGTCTATTTTCATCTTCAGCGGGATAGCGATTATCCCTGCAGCAACAATCAACCCTCCGCCGAACACAAGCATCCCAAGCCATGGGATGTTCAGTGGTTCTGGAGGTGGTGCCTTGTCACCATACATGAGGACGGCATGGCTCTTGCCCATTCCACAGGCGAGCCTCTGTCCATCCTTGGACCACCGGCAGGACATATACATGCCTCCGAGGTCTATTCCGTCATTGTAACTACGCAGGGTCTTTCGGTTCGCTGCGTCCATGATCTTCATGGTCTTGGCGACCCCGCCTGCCATGATGAGGTCCCCGCCTGGATGCCAATCCACAGAACGGTCACAGTTCGCATCCTGGACCTTCTGGATCTCGAACCCACCAGTCAGGTTCCATACCCGTGCGTAATAATCTCGGCTGCCGGATATCATCCAGGTCCCGTTAGGCGCAAAGCCGACGTCCAGTACTCCCTGCGAGTGGCCTTTGAGCAACCTATACTGGGTCCCATTGTTCGGCCACCATACTCTGATGGTCTTGTCGTCGGAGGCCGTGGCCACCATCTTCCCATCAGGCGAGTACCTGATAGACAAGATCGCATCCTCATGAAGCAGGAACTCGGTCACAGGCTGGAGGGTGTTCATGTCCCAGACGATGGACTTGTTCTCACCCACTCCTGAACCATTGATCCTCTCACGTCCAGAGCCTGAAACGAGGAACTGGGAATCATGCGACCAGGCAAGTGATAGAACTCCGCCCTTGTGATCACGGAGGACGCTTTTCAGCGAGTAATCTGCAGTATCGTAGACGTAGATGTTCGAGTCCTCTCCACCTACGGCCAGGGAGTTTCCATCAGGAGAATACCTTACCACTCGTGTGGCCCAGCTTGTCCCATATGGAAGATAACCATCACAGCGGGTGGTCATCGTATCTTCCACCTTAATGGAATGCTGTAACTCCCCAGTGGTAGAGTTGACGATGTCCACATGATGGTCGAAATAGACCGCAGCGATGTTCGCCTGGTCCGGGGACCAATCTATCTCCCATAGCGTGGCCTTGGAGTCAGGCCGCTCGTAGGTCCAGAGGATGTTGAGCCTGTCCACATCGATGGAGTATGCCTCTTCCTCTTCAGATACAGAACTAATGTAAGGCAATGCCTGGATGAGCAGGAAGGCCATCATGAACACCAATGGAACTGTCCTTATCCTCATTCAGCCACCTCGTTTCTTCTTGATGATGATAGTTAGAACGATAGCGACCAACGCTGCAAGATTGAGAACGCAGGCCACGATCAATGCGATGATGTAGGGTATGTACTGGTCGATACCAGATGATGATGCCACCACTTCAATGGGAGGATTGATGGTCAACGTGACACTACCAGAACCGTCAGGATATCCCGACCGAACACCTTTGACGTTGACCACGACCTCGGTCTGGGCATCGACGAGCGGTGCTTTGTACGTGTGGACCCTCTCTCCATTGACATCCACAGAACCTGAGGCCTCTCCGACGAACTCACCGTCGGAAGCTGTAAGTGTGATGTAGACCCCTTCCAGCGGTTCAGCGTTCGTGTCTGTGACCTTGATCTTCAGGTCGACAACGGTGTCTGCCACTACTATACTGGAGGTAGGTATGATGGTCATCCTCATGGCCGCTGGTGCACCGCGCACACAATAGAGCTTGCCCTTGTTCCTCCCTCTCCCCTGTGACCCGATGTAAACGCTCTCGTCAT
>JANQNL010000028.1 GCA_028279585.1 Thermoplasmatota archaeon | reverse complement strand
TCCTGGCTCAACCTGCCATACAAGCATCCTCTGGTCAACCCGATCGCCGACGCTGGACCTGACCAGGGATTCAATGAGACCGGCCAGGCCATCCTCCGTGAGAGGACAAAGATCCAGTTCGACGGATCTGGTTCCTACGACCCACAGGATGACACCGGTATCGACGGATTGGGTATGGGTGACCCCGGTTGGACATCGGAGGACACAGGAGAAAACAACGGGAACATCGATGATGGTGTACCCGATACAGAACCTGATTATGGCGAGACATCCAATCTCAAATACAAATGGAGATGGGGTGTCGGTGCCCAGGAGTCCCCATGGATGGACACACCTTATGCAGAGCATGAGTACATCCTACCAGCAGGGCTGAACTTCACTGTTTATACGGTCACATTGATCGTTAGGGATCCGCAAATGCATACTGATGCGGACACGGTGCAAATAAAGGTCTATAGAGACCCAGGTTCTCCGCCGAGTCCGACCTTAACGGTGTATCCCGACGAGAACCAGAACGATAATGAAGCAACCATTCTAGTGAATCAATGGGTGCAGTTCGTGGGTTATGCCTTTGATCCGGACCCCGGTCAGTTACTAACGTACTACTGGGACCTGGACAACATGAACACGGACTATATCCCAGGCTCACACATGGACTTCGAGGTCCGAAATGACATGAGCCCCACCTACAAGTACACCATACCTGGCGACTACCGCGTCACCCTGAACGTCTACGACAACTGGGTGGACGACGCCACTGGTGAGAAGGGTGAGGACACGCAGAACGCAACGGACTACATCATTCTCCACGTGAAGGAAGAGAACACACCTCCAGACATCAAGATAGCAGCACGGCTCTCAATGCTACAGCAGCTGGAGCAGAACAACTTCATAGTGGCCAAGCGTGGACAGGAGATCTACTTCAACGCATCCCTGACCACAGATCCAGACATGCGTCCTGCCTTCGACATCGACGACGATTACATCCCAGACTTCTACATGAAGTACAAGTGGGACTTCGGTGATGGAACGACGACGACGTGGACAACGGACACGGCTGTCTCACACAACTACACGACCAAGGGTAGCACCAACAACTTTGGCAACTACTTCAGTGTCTATCTGTATGTGTCAGATGGTCCGACCGGCAAGGAGGATGATGCATCCCACCACAACGTCTCCTACGAGTTCAAGGTATACATCGACATGCCTCCGATCTGCGAGGCTGGCCCCAACAGGCCAAACGTTGCAGAGGGAGAGATGGAGGTAGAGACAGGTGACGAGCTCACCTTTTCCGCATCCAAGAGCTACGATCCTAACGACGACACCAACGGCAACGGTCGCATCGACACTGGCCTTGGTGAGTCCAACGGACTCAACTATTCCTGGAACTTCGGTGATGGTTCAGAATCCAAAAAGACCGAAGAGGTCCTTCACACATACTGGGAGCCTGGAACCTACACCGTGACCCTCAGGGTCGATGACGGAACATGGTCTGTCAAGGACACACTCACAGTGGAGGTCATTGCCAGGAACCAGCCACCGATCATCAGCCCAGCAACCGTCAGCGCTACAACGGTCAAGACATACGAGGACATCATCTTCGATGCTTCCGAGTGTTACGACCCAGACGGTGAGGCCTATATCGATGGTGACAACGCTACACCTTACCACCTCGATATCGACAAGTTCGAGTGGAGCTTCGGTGACGGATGGGGTAACATCTCCAACACCACGGACACCCTCAAGACGACCCAGTTCAACTATACAGAGGATGGCGAGTACATCGTCACCCTCACCATCTGGGACAAGAAGGGCTTGACCAACACCACCGTGTTCGTCATCACTGTCCTCAACAGAGCACCAACAGCCATCATCAGGGATGCTGGAACCACCCTCGAGTTCTTCGTAGGTGAACCGGTCATCTTCTCGGCTGAAGGGTCCAATGATAAGGACGGAGAGATAGTAAGCTATCATTGGACATATGGAGAGGAGCAGTACAAGTCTGGAACCCTTGAGACAGATAGGGCGAACCATACCTACTCTGTAGCAAGGACATACAACGTGACCTTGCTCGTCACTGACAATGATGGAGCCCAGTCCTCCACATACTGGAACATCGTTGTCAAGCCCAAGCCGACAGAGGAGTCCGGTGGCATCTTTGGCCCAGGCTTCCTCGCACCAGGCTTCATGATCGCTGTCCTTGTGACCCTCGGCGTTGCCGCGGTGATCATCGGCAGGCGCAGGCTATAAGGCCACAAAACACTGGCCCCGGTTCGCCGGGGCCAATATCTTTTCTTTTCTTTCGTGTTGACTTAGTAATCTAGAAATAGCACGCTTCCAATCAATTCGTATGGAAGCCTCTGTTGGTTCCAAGGCCATTCGCGTATTGATGGTCCTTTTTCTTGTCACCTTAATGCTCACCATGGAGGCAATTCCCAACTACTTCGCAGACAGCACAGAGCTTGACGAACCTTACGAGTCTGCTTTACAGATATCCAACACCACCATAGAGCGTGAGCACCCTGGCATCGATCCTGACGTAACAGCTCGAGCAGAAGGTCTCCTTGACTTCGAACCAAGGACCACTGACCGCGAAATGTATGACATGGATTGGCTTGCTGGGCAGGACATCACTATAGAGGACGGGTCTCCCAGACCAGTCCCGGTCTCTAACATCACCAAGGTCTGTGCGGGCATCCCTCTCGAAAACCTGACCCAGGGAAGCGACCTGTTCCTTGATTATTCGATCTGGACACACTGCAGTGGACCTGGAACCAACGGAACGCTGACGGATATCAGCGATTTCCCTGCAGGCTCCGATCAGCGGCCGTTCGTTCACCCTACTCTCTCACTCAATATCACTGACCCTGTCTCCCCCCTTGGGGGAGACCCAACCCCGGTCGACATCGATGGGGATGGACAGGTCGACATAGAGGTCGAGGTGACCATGGATGTGTGGCTGGACGGAATGGAGCTTGTGGACGATATCGCAAGCATGATCGGATTAAGGTCAGGTTCCAACGATACTCGGGCAGGAGATCCCCCATCCCTGACCATAGCCAATCCTCTCCTGGATGGCCAACCCGTGTTCAGGGACATCGTCGTGGGTGGGACCGTATCGGACAGTGACGATATCGCATCTGTCCAACTCTATCTCGAATCCCTCGAAGGAGCCCCAGTCCCACCGGAGCTTGGCTCCTGGCAGGAGTGTACGATCATCACAGGTCCTTTGGGGTTTGTGACAACCTGGTCCTTCGACCTGGGCATCGGAAAGCTCAACAACGGTCCTTACAGGATCCACGTCCGAGCTTCTGATGGAACGAACTGGTCAGAGGAGGAGACCAGGGACGTCAACCTGATCAATCCGAACTATGGCTCCAGACTGCAGATGAAGGTCACGACCACCGATGCGTGCCCAACGGACATCGAGACCAACATCATCTACCCGGTCCCCACCATGGCAGGTTACTGTATCGTCATCGGTCTTATTCTGGACGGCGTGACATCCCCCTCCAACTGCACCATCTCCCTGGACCCGAACATCGTAACTCTGGAGAACCATATCCTCGACTGGGGAGGCTTCTCAAAGCTTCTCACAGCCGGAGTCGCATTCCAACCGCTCGAAGGGCCCTTCGATATAGGTTGGACCATAGATGGAAATGTCGCTGACCTCGGGTTTAGGGCAGGTCTTGTGGATGTCAGGAACGGGCCAGTGGATGCAGAGTCCACGGTCCTAGAGGTTCACCCAAGATCTTCTGGTCCAGCTCCGAGCTTTGGGAACATCATCGTAGAGCTTGACGCAAGGGTCGCCGTCGATGGTACCCTTTCCAAGGAGTTCAAGGCCCTGAACTGGAAGTGTGAAAAGATCGTGGACCTGGACCTATCCATCGCTTCATTTTATTCAAACACCAGCCTGGGGATCATAGGCTCGGTCAAGAACATCCCACCGAACCTCACCGTGGACATAATCAACTCATCCTCCCCGACCGCAGGGAGTTCCATCTATGATCCGTACCACACACGCATAGAGGTCAGAGGTACCCATGTCACACACTTCGGACCGATCAGCCTGGCTGTGGACTCACACGACCGCTACGGTGGAGGTAACAGGACAGAACTCTACCTAGAGGGAATTCCTGTGAACATGACCATAGAGGTTCCAATGAGCTTCCATAGCGCTTCGACACAGGTCGGCTCGTACCATGGTTTCGTGGACTACTTGCTTCGTACCATGACCCAGGCCGTCACCGACATCTTCAGCATGGTCGCTACTGTCCCTGAGAAGCTCGGGACCTCTGGCTACGGCCTCATGGAGGTCAAGACCCTGAGCGGCCCCATCAAGGACATGGACCTGCTTATCTCATCGGGCCCTGTCCTGATGCCACCAGACCGGTTCACCGGTGTCCTTATCCTGAACTCATCTGCATTACCATCGCCTTCCATCCACTTCAAGTTCGGAGGTCTGAACCATCTTAAGATGGTCTCTGGACGGATCGGAGTTGAACTGGGTATCTCCGTTGATGAAAAGGCTCAGGCCAATGGTATGCGATGCATCAGTGTGGACCAGCACGAGGGCGGTCCCCCAGACATCATGAACGTGGACCTTTCGAACCTGCCTGGTGAACTGGAAATGTCTAGCTCTACAGACCCTAGCCATACATTCATGGACCTGGTCATGGACCAGCGGATAGACGCTGTAGCTCTCGGGAGCGGGGTCCATGCGGAAGAGGGTGGCCGTATCACGATGGAGGTTAACGTCCACGATATCCCCAACGTGGTCCATTTGACCAAACTGGAGAGTGACTACGAGGGGGAGACGGTCGAGACCGTAGACCTCGCGTTCGAGGACCCACACACCATGACCTGGGGAAAACCCGAGATCGGAAGCGTGAAGCTTGCTCTGGGGAACCGAGATCCAGAGTGGTTGACAGAGCAATCCACAGCCGTGGTCATCGATGATTATGGTACAAGCATCACCACCCAGATAAGCGGCATCGGCGCGTTGAACTATGTCAGCAACTCATCCATCGCGAACGTTGACCTATCCCTGTCCACGACATCTGGCCATAGGATATATGCCTACATCAACGAGTCCGAACAGGCAAATGCCACCAGGGTGAAGGCATACGTGAGCCGTCTTCCATCCAGGCTCCAAGCCTCTGCAGCCGTAGGTGACCAGATGGGCGGCATGGACATGGAGCAGGGCGATGTCAGCATGGGAACTGACGAGGGGATCAATGGTGCAGTGGGTGCGTTCAGCACCATGGCAGAGATGTTCAGGAAGGTCTTCACGACCATTGGTAACGCCTCAGTGGCCATGTCCGAGTCTGCAACTCCGGAGGGCCAGAGCATGGACCTGACCTACGAGATCAAGGGCAGACGTGGTTTCGACGTGGTCTCGTCCGTGGACAAGGGTCGTGGTGTGGGAGCATATGAGGATGAGGACGTGTTACCGCTGGATGCGGAGGATGGGTTCGTTCATGGGCTTCGTGCGTTAATGGTTCCAGCGAACTCTTCAGATCCAACATCGGTCCAGGAGGGTGATGCTGCACTCCGGCTGTATCTTGCAGACCTCCCATCCAAGGCATCCATATCACTTGCGGTGTCCCAGGAAAGCGGTCACTTCGACCTCAAGGCAGAGGACTATTCCCCCAGCCACGATTCCATAGCGATAGACGTTGTCCAAGCTAATGGTAGTTCATTGTACGCTGTCGTGAGCAATCTCACTGGATCCAGCGAAGGAATGGACGTACACATGGCTGGAGCGTTCAACTTCGTCGAAGACCTCGGAAAGGGGACAGCGTGCAACGTCCTCGTGGACGTGGACAAGGCCAGGCCTGCGGTGTTCGCACAGATCCATGGCACATCCGAGAGCCTAGAACAGGTCAACGCAACCATCGACATCCCATGGGTCCCAGGGTTCGTGTCCGAGTCTGTGGTCATAGGGGATACGATCACGCTGGGCCATAGTGCTGGGAGTGGGATACCGTCACTCATGGTCCAGGCAACAGCTTCCGGAGAGCAGGTCTCCCAGCTGGACGCTCATGTGGTTTTGACCGAGGTCCCCCCCATCATCGATATGGAGCTGTTCGGTCTGGATGCTCAGACCATGCAGATGGATGGGATGCCAGACCTTGATCGGTTGCCAGGACTGGAGGTGGTCACATCACAGCCTGGCATGGACCTGAACGCCCTGATATCGGCCAAGCTGGGAGATTCCTCCAAGGAGATGACCTTCATCGTGCAGGTCCACAACCTCTCCAGGAAGGTTAGGATGGCGTCAGAGGGCTATGAGTATCACATAGATGTGGCCGGTCTGGACTACGGCTTCATTTCACTCCGAGACCTTGTTATCTCTGATGAGCTTACCGTCGACCGCCTCGAAATGGAGCTTACCAACGTCACAGGCCTGGAGATGGCCATCCGACTTCTCGGTCCGATGCCCTCTGCGGTCATCGAGCAGATGAGAGAGGGGGATGTGAAGATCTGTTCTCGCGTTCAGTTCGCGTTGGGTCCGATGACGATCTCCCCCGAGATGCCTTCCCGCTTGCTACGCATCAGAAAGACGCCGATCCCCATTTTTGTTGGTGCTTCTGCTATGTCTCGCGTGATGGGACTTTCAGGCGGAGACTACGTACACATCATCACTCCTGCCCCTCTCGCATTGTTGATATCGAACTTTTGGTGGCTCATTTTGTCTCTAGAGATGCTCCTCCTTGGAGTAGCCTTGATGCTATCGATGAAGAAAGGCCAAAACGGGACATAATGTGGGGTTTTATCTCTAACATGCTTCAATAAGTGGACATTTTCTTGCCTGAAGGAGCCGTCAAGGTCATGTAACCACAGGTATGTGGACAAGAAATTAACGTACCTTAATGTTCAATTTTCATTTTGATGCAAGAAAAATGTTCATTCCGCAACATATATGCAGATTCCATTCTTTCGATTTTGGATAATAGATATGTGAAAATGTTACAGAACTAGTGAAAAAGTAACAATATGGCACCTGAAATTTTTCTATGGGACATTTGTAGCAAAACATGGGGTTTTTACGGCAACGTATAAATAAGACCTCAATTAATACTAATAATAGAAGAGGTCGGGGCCTTCTGAACGCAACACCAGGTAGGGCTCTTACTCTTTAGAGGTCAGAACATGACCATGGGAATGAAAGTGCATCAGATAGTAGACGAAGAGGACCTTCAGAAGAAGGCCAAGGAACGGAAGAAGGAGTCGGACGACATCCTTGAATCCGTCTACTCAATGCTCATGGGCAAGAAAGGCGAAAGTAGCTAAAGCTACGGTCTTTCCCAGAACGTTTCCTCATTTTGTGTAATTTTCCTAATACGATGGTAGGGTATCATAGATAACCTGCCGTCATCGTCCTTTACCCCAAAGGCGAAGTGATCGTCCGGATACAGGATCATCTCTTCGAATGGTACTGGGACGAGGTCTGGCTTCTTTCTATCAAGATAATGAATGGTGAAGTCGGCAGGGTTTAAGCGGTTGTCCCAGCGGATCTTGGAAAGGGTCTGCCAGATGGGGAGCATTGGAATAAAGAAACACTTGCCGCAATAAGAAGTTAGGCCATGAGCGGAGTGCATGGCCTATCCGGGGATCCCACCCCACACCCCCGTTCACCTGACCTCGTGGTCTTTCCATCTTGGTATAGCGTCATCTATTCACTGATCATTCGAGGACCAAACGTATTTGACCGAAAAAGCAAATGGCCCAACATGGCCAGCAAGCACGTCCTTGTAGCAAAGGGGCTCCACAGGTCCTACGGCTCCAAGGTCGCAGTGGAGGACATCTCGCTCCAGATCAAGCGAGGCCAGATCTACGGACTCCTCGGTCCCAACGGTGCAGGCAAGTCCACCACCATCAAGATGATGGTCGGCCTTCTGAAGCCCGATGCTGGAGATGTCTGGCTGTCATCCAAGAAGGTCACGCCCACGTCGAAGCAGGCCAAAAGGATCATTGGGTACCTGGCCGAGACCCCCCAGCTCTATGAGAAGCTCACTGGCCGCGAGCACCTGGCCCTCATGGGACAACTGTTCGAGATGCCTACCTCCGAGATCGAGGAGAGGTCCACAGAGCTTCTAGACCTGTTCGAACTATCAGAACCAGCGGACAAGATGGTGGAGACCTACTCCAAGGGAATGTCCCAGAAGCTGGCGCTCTCCCTGGCCCTCATCCACGGCCCCAAGGTCCTCATCCTGGACGAGCCCACCAACGGCCTGGACCCCAAGTCTGCCAGGACCGTCAAGGACGTCCTGCTCCAGGTCAAGGAACAGGGACTGACAGTGCTCATCTCCACACACCTGATGGAGCTTGTGGACGAGCTGTGTGATTCTGTCTACATCATCCATGATGGAAAGATCCGTGCCAGTGGTTCGCTGGACAAGATCAAGGCCGAAGGTAAGGGCTCCCTTGAGGATGCGTTCCTGCAGCTCACCGGAGGCCAGATGCGGAGGGAAGGTCCAAAATGGCTCAAGGACTGAACCTCATCAAGGCACCCCTTCTGGTCTATTCAAATGACATCAAACTAATGGTCAGAGCGTTCCGTGGGCGAAAGAGCGCATCGTACCTGGCCATCATCCTCCAGGTGATCGCGCTCGTAATGCTGTCCCCCCTCCTCCTTTATGGTGGTGCAATGGCAGCAGACTCCCTCGTTGAAGCTGAAGGCGTCTTGCGAAGTGCGGCCATACTGCTCTTTTCCATGCCCATGATGCTCTCCATGCTTCTGTTCTATCCGTTGGTGCTGACACCTCCGGACCTGAAGCGGTATCTCATGACCCCCATCGGCGAGCCAGGCATCATGATCGGCAAGTACATGACCATGCTAACGTACGCTTGCTTTCCAGCTTCCCTCATACTGGGCCCCTTCCTCATCGGGTTCGCCTGGTTCGGTGGAGACCCGAACCACATCTGGATCGTTCTCGGAACCGGTGTCGGGACCATCCTCATGGGTGCTCTCACTGGATGTCTGCTGGCCTTGAGCTTCGCGTTCGGCCTTGTGACAAAAAGGGCCAGGAAGGTCTTCCGGCTTGGCAGCCTGGTGCTCATGGTCACCATGGTCCTGGTCCTGCAGGTCCTGTTCGATGCCTCGTCCCGAGGCTCTGTTGTCCTTGACTGGCTCCCATTGACCTGGGCCTACGACCTGTTATTCTACGAAGCACAGGGATACTTATACGCAGCGGTCGGAACAGCATATCTCCTCTTCGGGATGGTCACCCTGATCATACTGACCAGGTTCCTATGGCACAGGGACACCACCCAGGAGCTGGACACAAGTCCCATCCGGTCCCAGAGGACAAAGAACATCGGAATGGTCCTGCCAGCCAGGATGGGCGCGATCCTCCAGAAGGAGGTCCGCACGGTCCTACGTGAACCAGAGCTTCTCACCAGGTTCGTGGTCATATCAGCTATCATGATCGCCTTACCCATCATCTACTCCTTCAGTCCATACTCTCCACCCACACCTCTGCCGATCTATCTGGTCGGCGTGGCCTGGGGAGGTTCTGTGGTGTTCACGTCCAACGCCTTCTCCATGGAGTCCGGCCGAATGCCGCTTCTTAAGATGACACCCATGGACCCCATGGACTTCGTTCTGGCCAAATCCATCCTGGCCTTCATCTTCATTCTCTCCGCAGGCGTGGTCACCCTCATGGTCCAGACCTTCACATCTGACACAAGCGGTGCATACTTCGTCTGGAGCCTCTGTTTCATCATCATCGTGGCAGCCACCTGTCCGTTCATCGGGATAGGTGTCGGCTCCCTGTTTCCTACACCCCAAAAGGGCTCGCGTTACAAACCCTCGTTCCAGGCCGTTTTCCTTCTGATGCTGATCTTCGGCGTTGTCTTCTCACCTGGGGCTGTTCTAGTGTCAGGGGAGTACCTGGACCATTCCTTGGCGGCTGTTGCTGGCATTGGTATCACAGTCCTACTCGGAGTAGCGGGAGCTGTTGTAGGGACGAAGATGGCCGTGGGCCGGTTCTCGGCCACAAGCTAGACGGAAACGTTATGGTCCGGCAGTTCCTTTGCGGCTGTGAATGAGCTTTATCGTGGTCGAGGGAGCGGACGCTGCTGGAAAGCAGACACAGGTCCAGATGCTGCACGACAGGTTATCAAAGACCATGCCTGTCCGTATCTTCGACTTCCCAGCCTACGACACACCCTTCGGGATGCTTGTCAAGAACTACCTGGATGGGGAGTACGGCTCTTTGGCCGAGATCCCTCCAGAGGTGCCGTCCATGCTCTTCGCACTGGATAGGTACCAGTTCAGGGACGATATTGTAGCATCCCTCGAAGCAGGCGAGCTTGTCCTCATGAACCGCTACACCCAGTCCAACTTCGGTTACCAGGGTGCACGGTTCCCCAACAAGGTCGAGCGGGATGAGTTCATAGCATGGCTCGAAAAGCTCGAGGAACGTTTACCACAGCCAGACCTTGTGATATTCCTCCATCTGGACCGTATGATCTCCAAGCGTCTCATGGAAAGCCGCGGGAGGACCAAGGACATCCACGAGACCGATGACGACTTCCAGGAGATGGTCGGGTCGGTCTACAGGGAACTGGCCGCAGAGCGCGAGGATTGGGCGCTCATCGACTGCGGTGATGGTGAAGGCATCCTTCCTATAGAGGTCATAAACGACAAGATCATCGATGAGCTAAAGGCTCGAGGACTTATCGATTAACATGAAAAAAGGGGTCAAATCCAGTGCTTTCTCTAAGTATGGGGGCAGACGAAACCTTTTTATGACATAAATGATGTGCCCCAATTCCTCGCCCAGCTCTGGGTGAGTACTCTCGTGTGAACTGGAGTGGGAATATGACCACAGTATATGACGTCCCGCCGGATAAGCTCATCGCAAAGATAGTTGATAAGATACGCACCGATGATACCTTCCAGCCACCGGAGTGGACACCCTACGTCAAGACCGGGACCCATAAGGAGAAACCCCCGACCCAGGACGATTGGTGGTACATCAGGACCGCCGCCGTCCTTCGGAAGATCTACTTATATGGCCCCATCGGCGTTGTCCACCTGGCAAATGAGTTCGGAGGAGCAAAGGACCGCGGATCCAAACCTTACAAGCACGTAAAGGGATCCCGCGCCATCATCAGAGGTGTGGTCCAGCAGCTTGAAAAGGCTGAGTACATATCCTCGGTCAGGGGCAAGGGAAGATCAATGACCCCCAAGGGTCAGTCCTTCCTCGATAATGCGGCCCACGAAGTTCTCACAGAGATAATCAAAGAGAATCCAGAGCTCGGCAAGTACTAGACACGCACTACCGGTGTCCTCCAGGAGGCATCCACATGGATACCGAAGAAGAAGAGCTTGAGCAACTAAGAAAGAAACGCCTCATGGAACTCCAGATGGAGCAGCAGTTGGCCCAGCAGGAAGCTGTGGCACAGCAGCAAGAATCCATCGAGGAGCAGAGAGCGGCCATCCTTCGGCGCCTCATCGCACCCGATGCTCGGGAGCGACTGGCGACCCTTAAGATGGCATATCCCGATGTTGCTCTGTCCGTTGAGGACCAGATAATTGCTCTGGCCCAGGCGGGAAGGCTCAAAAAGGTAGTGCAGGACGAGGACCTCAAGCAGATCCTTGCCCAAATGCAACCAAAGAAAAAGGACATATCCATAAAGGTCCGGTGATGGCATGGCCAGGAACAAGCATGTAGCCAGGAAGACGCGGCTGCTAAAAGCGATGAAGAGCAATCGCAGGGTACCAGCCTGGGTGATGATGCGAACCTCAAGGCGTTTCCAGAGGCATCCAAAGAGAAGGATGTGGAGACGCTCGAAGCTTAACAAGTGAGGGATCTAGATGGTCGATGATGAGATCGAGAGGATCCTGACGGTACCGCTCCGCCGTACCATTCAGAAGGTTCCAAGGACCAAAAGGTCACCCCGAGCCATTGCTGAGATAAAATCATTCGTAGCTCGCCATATGAAGGCGAAGCCCGAGCGGGTTTGGATAGCCCCCCAGGTCAACGAAGCGATCTGGGCCCGCGGTATCCAGAAGCCGCCAAAAGAGATCAGGGTAAAAGCTGTTAAGTTCACAGACCAGGACGACCCATTGGTCGAGGTCTCGCTCCCAGAGGAGTAGTACGATAACAACCCTTATCTCAGGACGGGCTCGGCTTGGCGATAACGAAGTCCGATTTTAACAACAACCCATACCTGGGTGTATACTGCATCTGCAGCGAAAGCCTTCTCATCGTTCCGCCAGCGTTCGAAGAGCGCAAGGCCAACGAGATGAAGGAGATCCTGCAGGTCGAGACACTTTTCGGGACCATATCTGGCGCAACGGTCCTAGGTAGTCTGGCAGTTCTCAATTCTCGAGGTATGGTCATTTCAGATTCTGTTAGTCCTCCGAAAGACCTTCCAGAGGAGATCGCTGTCGGTCATGTGGCCACGAGGTTCAACGCACTTGGGAACCTGGTCGTTGCCAACGATGTGGCCGCTCTTTGCAGTCCGCTACTTGAGAAGGAAGCGCTCAAGATCATCGGTGATACGCTTGAGGTCAAGGTGGAGATCGGAACCATAGCTGGTCTTTCTACAGTTGGCTCTTGTGCTGTTGCCACTTCGAAGGGAGTGCTCACACATCCCAGGGTAACAGAGAGGGAGCAGGAGATGCTCGAGGAGTTGTTCGACGTGGAGGTCGCGACCTCTACTGCGAACTTCGGCACGCCCTATGTTGGAGCATGCGTCGTTGCGAACTCCAAGGGCGCTGCGGCTGGAGAAAAGTCCACTGGTATCGAGCTTGGTCGGATCGAGGATGGGCTTGGGCTTTAGGAATTGATGGTCGATCCCCCAAAGGTTGTTACTAAAACCTACGTTGAGCTCTGAAGGGAAGAGAGGTTGCCCCAACATCGTATAGCCAGTGTACACTCTCGACGCTGTTGGGGCAATATCTTGCAGTATCAGAGCTCAACTCCGTTTTTAGTAACAATTCGACTACTGAGCCATTAAGGTTAAATACCACCTCTATTTCTATTTTCATTGAAATCGGATGGGATCGTGGCTGTACGTGCCTTGCCAGTCCACAAAATAGGCCGTTTCTCGCCTCCTTCCTATCCAACTCTAACACCCCAAAAAGGTGATGCTATGAGAACCGAAAGGACTGCGGCGAAGCTGCTACTGATAGCAGCCATTGCCCTGTTGATGCTGTTGCTCTGCCACAGCCTATCTGCCACAGGGTCATTGAGCCGCGCAGGCAATGCGGAGTTCACTGCGACCATCGATGAGAGCGTGGAGGTAAGCCAAAGCGGCAAGTACGAAGCGCTCGTGATCGAGGTAACAGTGGACGTGAAGACCCCCGAGACCTACACGCTCTATGGGGACCTCAGCCATTCTGGCATAGAAGCCACGTTCTATTCAGAGGAACTGGAGCTCGAAGCTGGTATACATACCATCGAGGCCAGGTTCTTGGGTGGCGATATCTATGCGAGCAATATCGACGGGCCGTACGATGTGTACTTCCAGCTCTATGCCCCGAACTTCGTGGATACCCTGGAGTATACCACGACCCAGGCATACAAGTACACCCAGTTCGAACCATCTGTGACCTCGAACAAACCGAACCTGGAATGGGTAGGAGGGGCCGTGACGTTCACCACGGACATCGCAACGTTCGTTGTGAACACTGGCCACCCCACCATCGAGGTCAGGTACGAGACCGATCCAGATGGAAGCCGTTCAGGAATGAGGCTCTCGTTCGACGAGATCGTCGGGTTTGCAGATACCGACGGTGACAAGCTCCTGTCTGGCTCCGACTCTGTGGTATGTACAGCAGACCTGCGCAATGTCGCCTGGTCCTTCGACATGCGTCTGCAGGAAAGCTACGACATCTCCTTCCAGGCAGTTGTCACACTCTACACCCCAAGCAACGATGCTTACGGTTCTCTCAAGCTTGGCATCTATGTGGAGAGCGACGACCTGGACATGACATCGTCAGACCTCGGCTTCTCGGTCGAGCTTACACTTCTCGGGCCTCTGAACGTGGACTTCGTGGCCCTGGAGAGAGTGATCACTGACATCACTGACTCTCACGATCTTGTGGATAACAACCTCACAGAATCCCTGGGTATCTCTGACGATATCTGGGAAAGCCATTGTGGTGTCAGGTCGAACAAGGGAAGTGAGGAGCACGGTCGATACTATTACAGACTGTATCCGGACGTGGAGTTCGATACGGGCGAGAAGGAGTCCAGAAGGGTCCTTTCAGGCTTTTCCGAGGGCGACGATGCACTTGGCCAGCCTGTGATGTCCGTGACCACAGCTTACCCCATCGACAGTCACACTGTCAACATCGTCCATACCCAAAAGATCGGGCTGAACCCGGACAACAAGGTCGACCCTCCAAGCGAGGAACCCGAGAACAATCCTATCCTGTACATCACCGGTTTCGTCCTGGCAGGAGGTCTTGTGGCCGGCACCATATTCTTCCAGCAGTGGCGCTCCAAGAAGAAGAAAGAGTCCAGCCTGCTTGTTGAAGAAGAAGAGGTCATCGAGGATGAACCAGAAGAGGAGACATCCTCTGGTGGAGGCATCGACGAGGACGAGTTCTACAAGGCGCTCCAGGCGAAGATGGAGGCGAAGAAGAAGGAACCAGGGGGGAGGGCGAAAGGTGGGAAACGTCGCAAAAAGGGAGGAGGTGATTGATTGGTGCATCCAGCATTAGTAATGGCAATGGACCTGCTGGTGGGCGCCATCACGCTCTTCTCAGCTGTCCTGTTCGTGATAGGCATCCTATCCTATAAGCGGACCAAGGCGCGCAAGGTGTTGTTCATCACCGTAGGCTTCGGCCTGTTCCTCCTCAAGGGACTGGTCACGGCCATCGGTCTATACACACCGCTGATCGCTGATTTCGTTATACCGAACTCGGCTGTCATACCGTTCGATATACTGTTGGCCCTTGATCTGGGCATACTCGTGATACTGTATCTGGCACTATTCAAAAAGTGATTGAGGTCGAGTTCCTTGGATAAAGAGGAGAAGAAGGCCCTCGACCTCGATACGAGGAAGAGGATATACGAGCACATCTCCGCAAGCCCCGGAACACACTTCCGGGAGATAGAGCGGAAGCTCAGCCTACCGGTAGGCGTTGTAGCCTACCATCTCAAGTTCCTCGAGGACAAGGAGATGATCGTTGCTCGCAAGGAGGGCAAATACAAGCGATACTACATCGTTGGAACGCTCGGCTCTGCGGACAAAAGCCTCATGTCACTTCTGCGCCAGGAGATCCCACGCCAGATCCTGATGTACGTCATCATGAACCCAGGGGCCACCCACAAGGAGATCAAGGGTCTGTTCACCATCTCCCCATCGACCCTCTCTTTCCACATCAAAAAGCTCATCGACGCAGAGGCCATCGAGGCTGAGAAGGTGGGTCGGACGCGCAAGTATTACATCGTCGACGAGGAGCAGGTGGCGAAGGCTCTCATCAACTACAAAAAGGGCTTTGAGTCGGATGTCGTGGACTCGTTCGCA
>JANQNL010000009.1 GCA_028279585.1 Thermoplasmatota archaeon | reverse complement strand
AGAGGAACCAACTAAGGCCGTCCTCGCCCTCGGGTGCCATGGCGGACACGTTGTAGGTCATGTTGGTCGAAAGGTAGTATAGAATGTCGATGATGTCCTGGGTCTCTGGAACACCGTTGGGGTTGAGCTCGGATGCGAGCTGCTTGACCCTGGGGTCCAGGTCCTGGGGGATGTCGAAGTACCTGGTGTCTGCGACCGTTGCTGGATCGCTTGCCATGATGGTGTCCAGGCTCGGCATTCCATCATCTGGTGTGAAGAAACTGTAGCTGTAAAGTGGTACTGGAGAGACGATGCAGTCCTCTGCATCCTCGTAGATCTCTGTCGGTGGGTCTGGGTAGCGGACTGCAGTGGTCCCTAATACCGATGGGAGGTTTCCCCCGGACTGACCGTAGATCATGACGTCGAACCACTGGCCCCCAGGTTCTGTAGCTTCTGTGGGCATTAGCGTCTCTGTGTAGACCGACTTGACCCAGTTCCCCTCCATATACCTGTCGTATGCGCTGACACGCCAGTATCTGGCCTTACCTGCAGGTGAGACCCTGAAGACCTCGTTATCTGCAGCTTCAGTTAAGTTGTAGTCACCGAACCCATCGTACGGAAGACCATCCAGGTCGTTGACCCCAGACCCATAATGGTAAGGGTCCGTCCCGTTCCGGTACTCCTCCCAGTTCGGCACCCCATCCTGGTCCGGGTCGCCATATGGGTCTGTGAGGTTGTTGTCCTGCTCCCACTGGTCCGGCATACCGTTGTTGTTGAGGTCCTCGCCCTCCCAGTCCTGCAGCTCCATGCCATCAGGGAGTCCGTCGCCGTCGGTGTCTGGGTTGGAAGGGTCTGTGCCTTCCCACTGCTCCTGGCCATCCTTCATCCCGTCGCCGTCTGCGTCGGAATCGTTGATGTTGGGTTTACCGTCACCATCCAGGTCGCCTTGCGGGTCGAGCTTTTCCTTCATATCCTCTGGAGCGTTCTCTTGCATCTCTTCCCACATCTTCTCTTCCTGACCGTCCGGGATGCCATCGCCGTCGGTGTCAGGGTTCATGGGATCTGTTCCCAGATCCTGTTCTTCGATGTCTGGAAGGCCGTCACCGTCAGTGTCGGCTGGTGTTGGTAGGCCCTCGTTGTTCGCGTCGTCGAACTTCTGCTGGTCCGACTCGCGGAAGAACGAGTTGATGGCGAATGGGAGAGTGATGAGCAGCAATGCTATGAGCACAATGGATGTGTACTTGGCTATCTTAGATGGCTTCATCTGTGGTTCCTCTCAGGGCGAGCTCGACTCGCTGAATAGATGTTGCTACCCAGTATTTGAGTGTTGCTCTTACATGTTAGTAATTGTACTGAGTATGCTTATAAAAGAAGAGTGGAACAGTCTTTCACCAGGTTTGCTCCACAATTTCACCCTTGGCAACATGGAATTGATATTCAGAACTTGTAGTTGGGAACTGATGTCAGTTCTGAATATCAACCCCTCTTCGAAATTGTGGAGTGATCCGCAGTGAAAGACTCGTTTCCCTCCCTCTGGCCCCCTCCCATCCCCCCCACCCAGCCGCCTCCGCTGGCTCGGCACTCTCCCCACCTCGCCTGCTCGGCAGCAAAGTATCATTTCACCTTCTCGTTCCATTTTTATACCTCCACCAGCCTATCCAGAGGTACATGTTCGCGATGAACAGCTCGAAGGAAACGAAGCGTAAGGTATTTACAATTGTTAACTACTGTAATCATATGCGTGCCCGAAGCTTCAGCCTGGCTGCCCTTCTGCTGCTAGCTACATTATCCGTTCTCATTCTCATGTCCATCCCTGCGACCGCAGAGGCTGTGGAGACAAGGACTGGAACAGACATCACCGAGGACCTAATGGACAATGCCCACTGGACCGTAGCAGGTAGTCCGTACAGGATCGACTTCGAGTGCTACCAGTTCGGTGGATTGGAGCTCGTGGTGGACCCGGGCGTGGAGGTAATATTCGGCACTGACGGTTCGTTCTACGCCGATGGGGACCTCACGTTCCTGGGCACTGAGGACACCCCGATCAACGTGACAGCTGAAACAGGCCAGAGGGCCGAGACCTTCGTCTGGTGGATCTCCGAGTGGACCATCATGGAATGGGAGTATGTCAACTTCTACGATGTGGATGCATTCATGATCGTTGGGACAGACGATGCGATCTTCCAGCACTGCAACTTCTACGGCAAGTCGAAGCTGATCTTTGAGACAGCAGCCTGTGGATGTCCGTTCAGTCCATCAAAGAACAATACCATCTACAACTGCGAGTTCAACGACAATCCCAAGGCCATCCAGATCTTCAACGACACACAGCAATCACATGACAATTATGTCATCTACAACAACTTCGTCAATGGAGCGGGTGCAACCATCGAGAGCAAGTTCATCGAAGGTGACTTCTCCACCGCGTTCGTTTGGAACGATACACGCGGGGTCGGCAACTACTGGGCGAACTATGCTGGAACTGATTCCAACGGGGATGGGGTCGGTGATACAGACCTTCCGCACAACGGTGTGGACCACACCCCCGCCACAGCTGCCTTCGGGTTCACAGATGAGCTCCTGAAGGACACTGACAGCGATGGTCTAAGGAACTACATGGACGATGATGATGATGATGATGGCGTCTCGGACCTGGATGAGATGGCTGGAGGGACCAATCCTGACGATGCAGCATCCGTCCCCCAGGCTCCGGTCTGGTCAGCCATACCTGCTGTGAACGTCTCCGATGAGAAACCTGTGACCATCGAGCTCACTGACTACGTGACCGATCCAGACACACCTACGGGATCCCTTGAGTTCACGATCATCGATCATGGGGGTCACCTGGACCTCGTTATCTTCTTCACAAAGCTCCGCATCGGAGCGACCAATATGTCAACCTCCGTGGTCATTGGAGCTTCCGATGGATTACTTGTCAGTGAGGTCACAATTGAGCTTGAGGGAACCTCAGTTCCGGTCAATACCACAACAGACGGGACCGATGGGACCAATGTCAACACTACCGACGGAACTGATGGCACCACCACAGATGGCAACAGTACAGACGGCGGTTCAACATATGGTGGAACGACCGATGATGGATCATCTGGTGATGGAAAGACCTGTTGTGAGGATGGAACCTCGATGCAGGAGATGATCGTTTTGGCCGTTGCTGCGGTCCTTATCATCCTCGGCCTCGTCTTCATCGTCGGTGGATTCTATGTTGTCAAAAATATGGGCAAGGGCGGAGATGAAGCTGAAGAGGTACCCGAGGAACGGGTCGAACCTCCGAAGGAGCCCGAGTCCAAAAAGGATGAGGGCAAGCCTAAGAAGAAGTCTGGCTCCAAGAAGTCTGGTAAGAAAGGTTCGAAGAAGAAAGAGTGATCAGACGAACCAATGCAATCCAGCGATTATATCCTGTTCCTGAATGTAGACCTCGGTCTCATCAGCTGACATTGTGAAGTTCAGGTCCTGTGGGATACAACATCCAGGAACATCTGTATTGATAAGATTTATCGGACGAGTGCATCCCTGGTAGTTGCATTTGATATAGATCCCATCCTGTGTGTAACCGTGAGGCTCAAGTGCCTCATCACCATCCAAGGCACAGGAACATATGTTGAAGGCACACTTCACCTTCCCGTTGCTAGCAGTGACCAGGAAGTACTCTATCTTGGCTCCTTTGTATGCGTATGAATAGAAGTGGATCTCGCCACCCTCGAAGTCAGAGACCTTGTGGGTGATGTTACCGAACCCATCACCTGGCTCCACAGGACAGAAGAAGGTATCGTCATCATCCCCTCCACCACCTCCCCCCATCATGACGAATGCCACAGCTGCAGCGCCAGCAGCGATCAGCACTATGCCACCGATGACCATACCCATGAACATCATCTGCTTCTGCTTTTCCTGCTTCTTCTTCAGACGTTCCTTCGCGTCCATTACTTCACCACCTTGCCGTCCTCCAGCTCCACCAGCCTGTCTCCCCACTCTGCAAGGTTTGCATCGTGGGTGACCATGACAATGGTCTGGCCATTGTCGCGGAGCTTTTTGAGGATCTCCATGATCTTGATGCCGGTCTTCCTATCAAGGTTTCCGGTAGGCTCGTCAGCCAGAAGAATGGCAGGTTCGTTGATTATGGCTCTAGCGATGGCCACACGCTGCTGCTCTCCACCGGAAAGCTTGGCAGGGATGTGGTCGAGCCTATCTCCCATTCCCAGTTTCTCAAGCACTCCAACCACACCGTCCTTATCGACAACGCTGTGGATGTACTGGGCTATCTCCACGTTCTCCTGGGCGTTCAGGTAAGGGATGAGGTGGTACTGCTGGAATATCATTCCCAGGTGTTCCCTTCTGAACTGGGCCATCTTCCTCTGGCCAAGCTTGAACACGTCCTCTCCGACGACCTTCACGGTCCCGCTGGTGGGATGGTCCAGGCAAGATATGATGTTGAGGAGGGTGGTCTTTCCAGAGCCACTGGGACCCATTATCATGGTCCACTCCCCCTTCTTGATCTTTAGGCTGACACCATTTAGAGCATGCGTGTTCGGGGGGAACGTCTTCTTCAGTCCCTTTATCTCGATGACCGCCTTGCCCATTCAATCACCCCTCAAGACGTTCACTGGGTCTGTCATCATGGCTTTTCGTATCGGTAGGATGGTCGCTACAAGGACAGTGCCAACAGCAGCGCCTAGACCTACTGGCAGGGCCCACCATATCACCTCTATCTCTGAGCTGAACGCATAATCACCGATAAGCTGGGCTATGATGATACCAACGAAGAATCCAAGGATGCCACCCACCAGGGCTATCATGGCACCCTCCCCAGCAAGCAGTGCGATGAACCGGGTGCCATCATCCCCAAGGGCCCGGAGTAGGCCGATCTCTTTCTTCCTCTCCACCACAGATAATGTCATGGTGGTGGTAACTGCAAGAATAGACCCACCGATGGACACGACACTGATGAAACCCACCAGGTTGTTGACGAGGTTCAAGGTCGTCATCTGGGCGTTGACCACCTTCTTGACGATGACCACTTCGATGGTCGGAATGAGCTCCTCGATCTTCATCTGGATCGAGTGCAGGTCACAGGTCTTGCATAGCGTGGAGATGTGCAGGATGTTGACCTTGTCCTCCTTGTCGGTCAGGGTCTGGACCCAGTCGAGCTGGCCGAAGATACGCGAATCGTCCTCACCCCCGGTGCTCACAATTCCGGTGATAGTGACGCTCTTCGAGGCGTTGAAGACGTTCGAAGGGTCTGTCGGGAACCTGTCCACATAGGAAAGGTCCAGGGTTTGACCTACTGTCAGACCCCACTTTTCAGCGATCCTTATACCGACCGCCACTCCAGTATCATCCGTCGGATAGTCTCCCTCGATGCTCCACCAGACGTTGATGATCTCCATCGGTTCGAACCACACGCCAGCCAGGACAGCTTGTCTGTCGTTATCAACGGTCACGACCTCGTATATCAGGGCGTTAACGTTGGGATCAGAACATACACGCAGCTCACCTTCCGAGTTGTATCCGAACACTTCCTTCTCAAGAAGTGAAACGTCGATAGCACTGTTCTCTGGGATATACTCGGTCTTCGCGACCTGTCCTACATCCACATCACCGACTGTCAGCTGGATCTCGTCAGTTTTTGGGATGGCTATCAGGTTCGGACCCAGGACATCGAGCTCTCTTTCGAGGTTCTCCTCGATGCTTTCGCTGACCATTATCAGCGATGACAACATTGCAATTCCTATGATCAGCGCAAGGGTTGGCATGATATACCGGGTCTTGCGCATTCTGAAGGATTTTATAAGAACCTTCAAGTACATAGTTCAAGACCCCTTAGTTGGATATTAAAGGTTTTTGTTCCTTTTCTTAGATATGGCCATAGTGCAAAATTAGCACATTAACGATTGTGTAGGGAATGGCTGGTCATCATGCATTAAATGCAAAACCATTTCTACTCCTATCCGTTCTTATCAGCGTGGAGCGAGAAGAGAGAAAACTGATGCCAGGGTTCATCGTGTTCCTTGTCGGAGCTCTAGCCTCTTTGATCGGTCCACTCATAGCGATCTTCCTTCTAGTAGGTATGATCGGATATATCGAACTGACCAATACTGGCGGATGGAATGCTATCGGATTGATAGTGCTGGGAGCGCTTGGATTCGCTGTTGGTATCGGCCTTGGCCATACTGTATACTGGTTCAGCAGCTATGCAGCTCTTATCGTTATGGTCGTGAGAGGCAAAGGATACGATCGGATGCGAGCCATCATCTCACTCATCTGCATGGGTTCCATCCATATCGGTTTCTTCGCATTGGCAGTGATCATGGTTGGAGCCATGGGGGCTACTTCTTTTGGTGCGTTCGTGATCGAGGTCTTCTGTTTGATGCACGTTACGATGGTCTCCATCGCGTTCGCCATTACGTTGATCCCTGCGTGGAACGTGAATCCGAAACCCCTAACGATTGCGTTCTGGTCTGTGTTCGGCGGTCTGGTCATGGTAATGTTCGCTCTTTTGATCGTTCTATTTCTGGTTGGAAGCATGTGGGATGCACTTTGGGCCATTTACCTCGTGATGTGGCTTGTGGTGCCGTTCATTGTGATATGCTGCTGCATTGCAGCCCATATAGTGACACTAGTCAGACTTCGCAAGAAGCAAGAGACCCCGGTCAAGAAGGCTCCCCCCAAACCTTCGGACAAGTACAAGGTCACCACCTAGTGTACTTCCAACATACATGTTTCAGCAAATTTCATATATCTCCCACCCTCTGGTGCATTTGATGGCTCCCCCAACACCAAGGACCCGTCTGAGGATGACCCGGTTACCTTGCTTTTCCATCCTAGTCTTGGCCCTCCTGTTCCTGGCCACCATGATATCCATGATGGTCCCGGCAGACGATGTTCTCTGGAATGAGGAGCTGGACGTACCGGTCCGTGTCACCGCCCTGGCCCTGGAGCCACAGATAACTCAGACCGTCCTGGACGTCCCCCTGCGGTCCCTGCACGTCTACGATAGGGACTCAGGCGATATGATCGTGGGAGGCCACGGGTTGACCACAGAGGCCCAGCCTGTCATCACAGGCTACAGTATGTGGGGCGGGATGCGGGAGTCTCCGCAGGGCCAGGCAGGCTTCGTCTACGACACCGACACAGGAGATGTGGACGGTGATGGTGTGGACGATCTGGTGGTTGCCAGATACTGGGGGCAGCAGGACCACCTCTACCTGGGGGAAAGCGTGGGATACAAGGATACCCCCGAGTGGACCGCCAACGGTTCCTTCTACTCAAGGGCCGTTGCCCTGGGCGATTACGATAACGACGACGACCTGGACCTGGCTGTGGCCACATGGCGTAACGGCACCAGGGTCTACGAGAACGTCAACGGAAGCCTTTCCATCGATCCAGTCTTCAACTCCACAGAGTCCGATGACTCCTATGACATCGAGTGGGCCGACCTGGACTCGGACGGGTTCCTTGAGCTCATTGTGGCCGGCAATGTTGGGTCTTCTGATCGGATCTACGATAACGTGGCCGGGAACCTTACGAACTCCTCTGTCTGGAACACATCTTCGTTCGGCTACTCCAGGTCGATATCTATCTTCGACCCCGACGATGACGGCGACCTGGATATATTCATCGCTGACAACAAGGGCGCCAACAGGATGTACACCAACGAGGGCGGAACGCTGGACGAGTCCCCAACCTGGTATTCTTCTGAGTGGGACCGGTCCGTGGACTGCACCGTGGCCGACATCAATGGCGACGGCCTGGACGATGTGGCTGTTGCCAACAACAATGGCCCCGACCGCGTCTACCTGAACAATGGCTCCAGTTTGGAGACCCACGCATCCTGGAGCTCCAGGTTCGTGGGGGACAGCGCGGCCATCGACTGGTATTGGGAGACCGGCGGAGCAGCCCTCATTGTTGGTTCCACCAACGGAACCCTGGCCATCTACAAGCAGTTCGACGATGGAGCCTTGTTCGAGAATCATGTGAAGGTAGACCCACCGTTCACAGTTCTGAACAGGACCGTCACCGTCACTATCAACATCACGTTCTACGGCCAGCCCAAGGAGAGCTTTGTGGAACTTGACATCGTGGAGCTACCCAACATCCATGGCTACCCTCTTGAGTATGAACGCTTCACCATCGATGTCTCTGGTCTCCGGGGTGACGGCCCACACCAGCTCCAGCAGACCTATACATGGTTCTCCGGTACCCAGGTCGGCACCCACTACTTCGTAGCGGTCCTGGACCCTGACGGGGATTGGATGGAGTCCGATGAGCGGAACAACTTCGTCCAGTTCAACATCACCGTCAAGGCATGGAACGTTAAGATCCATCAGATGGAGAACAACGATTTCCCCAACGTTACCACTTACTTCATGGTCACGGACCAGGATGGACGACCGGTCTATGACCTCACCGAGGATCTGTTCAATGTCACCGAGGAAGGTGTTGACGCGAACATCACAGACTTCGTCCCTGCAGGGGAGAACCAGGTCCCTATCACCGTGGTCCTCTGTATCGACTCGTCCAGCTCCATGATGGGCGAGCCTCTGTCCGATGCCAAATACGCAGCGAAGCTGTTCGTCAATCACATGCAGGTCAACGATTCTGTAGCTGTGCTCACGTTCGAAAGCAACGTCAAGGTGGTCTCAGACTTCTCGTCCAACAAGCTCCAGCTCAAGCGTGCCATCGACGGTATCTCCGACGGTAGCTCCACGGCGATGTACGATGGTCTCTACTACAGCCTGGACGCCCTGGCTGGCAAGGAAGGCGTCCGCGCAGTGATCTTGCTATCGGACGGCCAGTCAAACTCTGACAGCCATTCCCTCGACGACGCCCTGGACCGTGCCCACGACCTCCAGATACCCGTTTACAACATCGGTCTTGGAGGTGGGGTCAACGACGAGGAGCTGAAGATGATCTCGGACACCACTGGAGGCTTCTACTACAAGGCTCCAGACCCGGACGACCTGGGAGAGCTATACGAACTCATCGCCCAGCAGCTCCAGAACCTCTACCAGATAACCCACGAGACCCCGAACCCCAACAAGGACGGGACCTGGCGCGAGGTCATGATAACCCTGGACTTCGACAACGCCACTGGAAACGACACGGACGTCTACAAGGCCGACGATCCCCCAGAGCCCGAGGATAACATCTTCGAAAGGCCAGACAGGGAGAGGGAGGCTGTGGGGATGTGCTGGCTTGTTATACTTATCCTGGCCATCATCACTGTGGTGACGGTGGCCTTCATCGTGGTCTTCTTCATGGTCCGCAAACGGATCAAGCTCAACAAGAAGATCAAGGATGAGAAGGAGCTAAAGGCCTTCGAGGAACGGGTGCGGGAGAAGGAACAGGACGTCCTGGATGCTATCACTGAGGACGAGGTGGTCTCCACAGTTGAAGTTGTGAAAGTGGAGCATGACAAGGATGAGGAAGGCCTACGGGCCTGGTTCCTGGACTACCCGGACCTACCCAACGCCTCCAAGGTGTGTCTAAGCACCATCAAGATCTCTATTGTGGGCGTCATCCGGGGAGAGTTAAACAAGAAGAGGCGTGGCAAGAAGTGGGAGAAGGCCCAGTATGACGTTGATAGGGTCCTTGAGAGGCTCTACCTCATCCACCTGGAGGGGGTCTGGGAGGACGACCGTGAGGAAGATGACGATATGGTCGAGGAAAAGGTGGTAAAAGGTACAAAAACCAAGAGTAAGGGCCGTATCAAGGGCAAGGGAAAGAAGCGTTCAGCAAAAGCCGCGTAACAGAGTGCCCAAAGTGTTATATAGCGGTCGTCGTTAAGGCAAAAATCGGGGGAGTTACGTGCCAAAGAAAGGTAAGGGATTAGGAGCCCTCATCAAGGACAAGCCCACCAAGTCTGCTTCTAAAGAGAAGAACCTCAAGATCTTCCGTGACGCTGTCAAGGATGCCTATGAGGATGGCAAGCTTTCCAAGGATGAGGCGCAGATCCTGCACACGCTCGGAAACAACCTGGACATCAAGCCTGAAGAGCGTAAGGAAGTGTCCAAGGAGATAAAGGCCGAGTGGGGTCATGAGCTTATCGAGATATCGGATGAGCTGTTCGAAGGTGACGAAGACCTTATTCCTACCTGGATCAACGACTCAGAACCCCGAGGGGAGTTGCTGGAACCGGACGAACCGGTGTTCAAGGACGAAACCTACGACTTCGATGACGAGGTAGAGGATGACAGCCTCGAGCATGTGAAGCCAGAAGAGGACGGGGAGAAGAAGGAAGAGCTCGCAGTGGATGATGAACCTGCAGCCGAAGAGCCCTCTGGAGATACAAAGGTCGTATATTGTTTCTATTGCAGTACAGAGAACACGGTGGAGCTCACGGGGGAGCGTGTAGACTTCGATTGTTCCGGATGCGGCAAACCACAGTTCACAACGAAGGAGGAGATGGACATGGAGACCCATGCAGTGACTTGTGAGTGTGCAGCGTGCAAGAGACGATTCGTTTACATGGACGATATGAAAGTGGCATTTTGTCCGTGGTGTGATGAGGAGAACGCCCTGTAAAAGCCAAAGGCCGTTTTCCACAAAGAATCGATTCTTTCGCCTTAGTTAGTATTTGTAATCGAAAGAATCGACCCGTTCTTTCAAGGCCTTTGGTTTTGGAGGGGCGTTCTACCCTAAGTCATCAATTACTACTCGCAGGTTTCCTCCGTCAATTGGACATGTGTCAGAAACCTCGAGACGCTGCCGCGACCGATCGTCGATCTAAATAATGGTCGCTTGCGTGATGAAGAAAGTTTTGGATACAGTTGTTCTCCTTTCTTCATCAGTGTAACTCCCGCACCTCGAACTCATCCCCCCGCTTCTCTATCACCGCTCCAGGAGAGAACTGCTTCGCGATCTCGGTCAGGGCTCGCATGTCTTCTTCGAGCTGCTCGTCCAGGGCCTCGGTGGTCATGAACGCAGCCCATCCAGAGACCTCGTAGCGATGTCTGAGCTTATCCTCAAGAACATCCCTGGTCATGTCTAAGTCCAGGACTTTCATGGTCGTGGTCAGTCCAGTGGTGTCTAGTCCGATCATTGTACGCATACAGCCACAGCTGTCGTCTATGTCGTGGAGCTCATGCTCACACTCGGGTACGAAGGTAACGAGCTCGCCCTCCTCGGCAAAGAACAGGTCAGACCCACGCTGGCCCTGTGTCTCGCTGGTCGCTACAAGGACCTTCATCAAGAAATCGACTGATTAGAGATGATATAAGCCTGTCGATTTCTTGAGCTTCCTCATTTTGATAGATGGAATGAGCATACAAAATAGGGATGAATTAGAATTATACAGGAAGTATACCTATTTAGGAATTAGGTCTTGAGCTCTTCCGGGAACATGTTCGGGTCCTCGTGGTATACGAACTGACCCGCATCGTACCTGACCAGGAACGAGAACCTCCCCTCACCTGGCAGGTCGTAGGAGACATGGAAGACGTCATCCTTCTGCTGGATGGATGGTTCGACCTTATGCTTCCTAGCCATGCGGAAGACCTCCCCAGCAAAACGGATGTGAAGCCGCAGTCTCTCTCCTTCAAAATATGGATTGAAACGCTCGAGGAAATCGATGTCGTTGTTGGTTATAGCTTCGACCAACGACGGCAGGAACTTTTCCAGGTCCTCTTTGGTGGCGGCCACATTTCTCCCTCGTGGTCCCGATTACACTTTCCATATTTTAGAGTTGGGGACTGTCACAAAGGTTTTAGGACGAATAACACCTAATGTCGCATATGGAAGAGGACCCGTATGCCGTTCCTGAAAAGAAGGGAAAGAAGAAGAAAGAGGCAGGGCTGCTCTTCCCACTGCTTCTTACGTTCGGGATAATCTTTGTCGTGTTCATTCTGCTAGGTGCGGCCATCGTGGGTGTTGGTGTGTATTGGGGTGACCAGCAATGGCACCAGTACGATGCAGACCGACATGATGTCCAGGACAATGCGACCGAGCAGCAGGTGGCCGACCATGCCCTGACCCTGGACCTAGAAGCTCTGCTTCAGACCACTCGGTACGAGACTGGTTCTGTTGGGAACCCCAAGGTGGAGGAGTCCCCCAACATCATCGACACTGCAGTGTTGCAGTACTACGAGGACAGGATCGACCATCTGAAGAACAAGAGGGTCGAAGGCCAGTATGAGTATGATTATACAGCCATGGTCACCTGGGTGGACCTGTTCAACATCACCATCACTGGTAATGACGACTACTGGTATGATGAGAACCTCAATGTTGATTTCAGCTTCCATCCTATGGACCGGTCCTTCTTCCGCGACACCTGGGCCTGGGAGGGAAAGATCTGGGTCAAGACCGACAATGGGTCCAAGCTCTACGATAGTGCAGTTGGCCTCAACGGAACTGGACCTTTCTCCCATTCATACTCTAAATGTTACCTGATCGACATGGAGGTCAGATGGCATGAGGCCCAGCGTGATTGGCGTTGGGGACATTCGGATCGATATAACCAGTACATCGTCCTTGGTCCAGACCTCACGGTCTACATGGTAATGGCCTTCGAGGACGTTGAGGACAGATATATGGACTATTAGGTCTCACGTGCTGGGAAGCAACCACTGTTGCCAGGTGATCTGCAGATAGCCATCTCACCTTTTTCCATCAGCTTGAGGACGTAGTAGTTCACAAGCTGCCTGGACATTCCAATTTCACGCCCGATCTCAGCTTGCGTTATACCTGGATGCTCACGGACACAGTTGACGATGGCCTCTTCACCCTCGCTTAATGTGGTGGCTTGTACGAGAAGGGAGAAATACCTTCTGAACTTGCCAGCCTTCCTAGAGCGGATGAGGCCCTCCTTTTCCAGTACTCGGAGGTGATACTGCGTAACGCCGTTGTGAAGTCCCAGCTCCTTCTGGACCCTGGTTGCCGTTATTCCAGGGTTCGAGACGATCACCTGCATGATGTCTGCCCTGGTGTGCTGGTTCAGCACTGGGGTCTCGTTCATGTGGGTGAAGGCTGGGACTATCGCAAGGGGTGCTACCGTTTCTAAAGCGAAGTCCTCGTCCTCCTCGGCCGCAGGAGCTGCACTGGCAAGCGGTATGGCGATGAATGCCATCGCTAGTAAGAGTAGAAGGATACCAGTGGTCTTGGGGTCTAGGAGGTTCTTTCGCATTATGACTACTACTGATTGGTATAATAAATAAAGTTTTGGTGGTATTTTTTACATATAGTACGTTTTAGTAGTATTATATACGCGTGCGGGTGGCTTGGAATGGCGCTGAACCCACCCACCTTCCGGCCCCTCCCAGTGCTCGCTCCGCTGGCCGTTTTCATCTTTTCGTGATGAAAACTCCGCCACTTTGAGTGCCCAGCCCTCAATTTGGCTGGATCCGCCACTCCCCCTGCAGCAGCATCGATCCTTTCAGGCTGCGATACTGCGCACTTGGAAGTTGTGAATACCAGCTTTGGAAATCCAACTTCCAAGTCCGGCCTGCTCGCTCGCTTTTTGACAAACTTTGGTAAATTGGTGGTTACCACACGTTGTTTATAAGCCCTCTAACGAATGTAAAAGCACAGGTGATGTAGAGAAAGGATGGGAGGTTTGGACCGACCACTTTCACCTACCCCTCCTGTTCGATCTTATATTGCCGTATTACATCGTGCGATCGATGGATAGAGAGGATTGCCAAGAGCCAGATCCTGCAGACCACATCGATATCTTAGCCTGGCTCAAAAAGCGTGGAAGCGTCGTCGATCTTACCAAGTTCGACAGAAAGTGGAGCAATGAGCTCATTGATGGTCGGTCCTTTACCAAGACATACGCAGATGACCTCATACTAATTGCTTTGTCCAGAGGGGGGAAGAAAGTGGTCTGGCTAAAAGATAAGGTGTGGGCTGATCAATGGCTCCGGTTCTATGAAAAAGAGGTCCCCCACCATGGCCAACCACAAAGGAACCAAAATAAATTTTCTGTTACAGAAAATAATAAATAAAGGGCTGACGCATTAAGATATATGCGAACAGAACAACTCCCTCCAGAGCTCGAAGGAGCTATTGACGTCCCATTCGGTGGACTTTTCGGGAATTCTGTCATGGTCAGAGTGCTGTATGAGATAGTATCAGACCCATACACTACCTACCATACAAAGGAGCTTATGCAGTTGACCGAGGCAACCCAACCCAGTGTCTCAAAGGCTCTCAATGACCTCGTAGATCTGGGTATCCTAAAAAAGGACCAAAGGGATAAGCAACACCCTTCCTATGAACCAGTGCTCTCATCGAAACGGCTCCAGTCTCTCACACTTCTTTTGTATGCCATCGGCGATGAGAACGGAGGCGGAAGAAGCTATGCTGACGCTCTCATCGAGTCCACAGAACACTCTATCAACGATCAAGGGGGGATAGACAAGGATGGATATCTTCTTGTACGTGTCTCTAAAGAGGTCAATGGTTTCATCGCTTCAAAAGTAGAAAGTGGTCAATACACATCGCCTGATGAACTCGTAAGATCAGGGCTTAGACAAATGATGCAGACCGATATCGAACACCGATTGAAGGCAAATGGCATCGATATCGATTCCCTTCATGCATGAAAAGCGTATATTGGGGAAATCCATTACACTGCTTAGAGATAGCTATGCCCCACCATGGCGGAATGAAGTTCTACGTGGACCGCGTCGTAAAGGTCCGCGAGGAGTACGAGGACACACCCCTTGCAGGCGCACACTGGATGCTGTGCATGATCGCCATCGAGTCAGGCCTGCCTTCCACCGAGGCCATGATGTACATCGAGCGGGCGAACAGGGTGATGGTGGAAGCCCACAGACGCTGCAAGTTCGAGGAAGGGGCCGACCGGGAACAGCTCACCCTGGACGCAGCCAGGGACATCTACGCGGTGATGGTGGAGATCTTCGAGCGCTTCGAGGACCCGGACGTCAGGAAGTCCATAGTCCTCAAGACGATCAAGCGCATGAAGGACCAGACCGGCGTGGTCATCGATCCCCCCGGTATCGTGGCATGCAAGAAGCTCATCTCCGACATGAGGATGGAGGACCTGACCCCGGAGCAGTCCAGGGAGCTATGCATGGACCTCATCCAGCTAGACATGTGGCAGAACCAGCAGTACCAGATGCCAGACTTTGAGATGAACGATCAGTTCTACTTCCAGTTCATCAAGCGCATCAACGAGATGCGAAAGAAGTTCGGCATCTGATGGCTTGTTGGTCAACAATTCCACATCAAAAGTATAACTCACCCATGCATATGTTCAATATTCCTGGATGAGAAGGCTCTTGTCTGGATGTACGATCATGTGATCGACGAAAGGACCTGCATAGGGAGGAGGGGTGCGCTTCGAGGTCTCCTCGAGATGACCAAGATGAAGGGTAGGATCAAAAAGATCAGGTGCATCTGTGATGGTCGAGTTGCGTGTAGAAATGCCATAACATCTTACTTCAAGATGATCCATATGGTAAAATGTCCACAGTGACATGAATGAAACCGATGTCTCTTAGCTTTTCATAGATGGTATGCCTGATATCTGGATCTTTCATACGAGCCCATTCTTCCTCATCTAGGACTATGCGAGCTATCTTGTTATGGTATCTGACGCGTACCTGAGTGAATCCATTTGTAGTGAGGACCTTCTCAGACGCCTCGACTTTTTTCAGGATCTCTGGTAAGATCTCAGTTCCATGTGGAACTCGTGATGATAGACAAGCTGCTGCAGGTTTGTTCCATGTTGGTAATAAGCGAGCCTTACTGAGACTGCGTATCTCCTTTTTTGAGAGGCCGACCTCTAGCAGAGGACTCCGAACTCCGATCTCTTTGGCCGCGATCAGACCAGGTCGGTCATCATCTAGGTCATCTGCATTCGTACCGTCTATTACAAAGTTCATTCCCTTGGATGATGCAACCTCCATACACCGTGTGAATAGTTCCTTTTTACAATGATAACAACGCATTTCATCATTGATGAGGTATTCATCGATCGAGAACTCCTTTGTTTCTATGAAAAGGCAATCGACATCCATCTCAGCAGCGGTGTCCTTAGCCTGCCTGATGTCATCTTGTTTTAGACTAGGGGAGACCCCAACAACTCCTATCATGCTGTCCCCACAGGCTTCTTTTGCTACTGACAACAGGTATGTGGAATCCACTCCTGCAGAGAAGGCGACTACTACCCTTTCCATTGTCTCTAACATCGCTATAAGATGGTTCTGCTTTGCATACAATAGATCTCTTTCGATAGTGGTCATATTCTCATCCCTTCGATGGTAGATGGTTCAATGTCCATGGTTATCTCCACAAAATCTGAAGTGCCCTTGGTGTGGGACCTCGTCTCAATGGTTCCTACATCTTCAAAATTGTCGCTATATCTCATGACCAACTTAGCCGCTATGAAGAGCTCATCATTTACTGGATCGCCACAGATCAGACCAATCGGTCCCGGGTCATTTCTGACCTCCACAACTGTCCTTCCCCGTGCTGATCTTTCCAGCTGGGCATTCTCCTGTTCGTTCCTACCGATTATTACTTTAGACTTTGGTCCAAGTCTAAAATGTCTTCCGATCTTAAGAAGTGAAAGGTCTTGCATATTCACCTCATCATTATGGTTGAACAAGTCTTGGACCTTCTTTGCAAAGTTTGGGTCAGTGAGAAGGCATCCACCACCACCGCAAGTATGCTCATTCAATCGAAGGTCCTTTGCAAGTTCTAGTTGCTTCTTCCTGGACCTTCCTTGGATATCGAGAAACTTGTTTCTGTCGACGATACCATATACCTCTGGTAATGTCGGTTCCATGACCTTGGCGCTTAGAGGGCGCAGAATGCGACCTTTCAATCCTGTCTCTTGCTCGATGGTCTCGATCCTATGTTTCATTTGGCTCATCGGTCTTTGGCCAAGGACCTCTCCAGTTACAATGAAACTTGCATTCTCCGTTCGCATGATGTTCTTTGTCTTTTCGAACATGTAGATCCGGCAATCCATACAAGGATTTACTCCCCGACCCACGGCAAACTTCGGTTCTTTTATTATTTCGATATATTCGGGCCCCTTAGGTATTGACCTTAAAGGAATATCCAACTCTTGTGCAAGCCTGCTAGCCTCAGAGGCGCAACCATTCATTCTTCTCTTCTTTGATGTGCAAGTACAGAAGATCGAAGTGAATGTTACCGCAATCAGATCGATCCCCTGATCCTTGACAAGCCTTGCAGCTAATGCAGAATCCAATCCACCCGATATCAGGACTATCGCCTTTTTGTTGAGGCTAAGGTCTTCCATACCCATCAAGGTCTATTTGCCTCCTTCAAGCAGTTTGTTCTACAGCACTACTGTTCATGGCTTCGACCTTTTGATCTAGTATCGAAGCAGCTACATTAGCAGCCTTCCTTCCTGACAATAGCATACCACCGAATGTTGGCCCCATACGCGGGAGCCCATACATGGTCGATACTGCCATTCCTGTGACGATGAGCCCTGGAAATACCTCTGAAGTGTGGTCGACGACCTCATCTTCTGAGCTTTCAACGTTCATAGCTCCGAATCCCTTTGGTTCTAATAGCCCCCGCCTTTGTAGAGCTTGAAGGACCACCGCATCATGGCCAGTAGCGTCGATCACGACCTTCGTCTCGATCGCTATGGGATCGACGCATGTTATTGCACGAGGTAACGCTCCGACAGGTGTCCAGTTCATTACAACACCTGTGACCTTGTTATCCTTTATCACAATATCATCGAATTTGGTCATGTTCATGATGCTAACACCAGCATCACATGCTGCAGAGATGAGCTTCGAACATGCATGCGGTCCATTTGCGATAAATAGACCTTCTTGTTTCTGAGTATATGGTATCCCGAGTTCGGACAACACTTCATTGGAAGGAGCTCTGAAGGTAATTGGGTTCATCAAATATCCACCCAACCAGAAGCCCCCACCGAGATAATTGTTCGCCTCGAGTATCACAACCTTTTTCCCACTCAATGAAAGGTCACGCCCACACATGAGACCACTTGGTCCCCCACCTATTATGACTACGTCTGATTCTATGTTTTCCACTAGTTCGTGGAGGTAGTGTTCGACTATCGCTTTGGTCACATCCTTTTCGGATGCTTTAGAAAACCCGATATCATGATCTGTCATTTGATCACCATGTTAACAATTGTTAATTATCTCTGCTTGCCCCAAACTATGGGGGCTATGATGTAGAAAATTAACAATTGTTAACTCCGTATTCAAGCATGATTATTAAACTTAACTCTCAAGATCAGCGTGCTATGGGTTCATCATGATCTCTCTGTATGGGATCGGTCCTCATCATACGCCGCAACTCTACAGTCAAAGATACAATATTTATATAATCTACCCAGTGGTGCAGTTTTCATGGAAAGAAAGGTCCGAGGAGATGTGCTCAAAAGCTACTTCAAGTACATCAAAAAGACCTGGGGTATCGTCGGTGTCAATGATTGTGCAGAGTACACTGGCATAGACCCAAAGGACCTGAAGGAGGGGAATTGGTACCCCATCGAGATGGACACCAAGATAATGACCTGGGTAGAGGAGCATAAAGGGGAGGATTACCTGGAACGGGTCGGCAATGGGACCATCAAGGACCTGGGTCTGCTCTCCTATATCGTTCGCATGATCGACGTCAAGACCGTCATCAACAAGGTCCCCACTAACTACAACCAAGCATACAATTTTGGCGAGGTGGAGGTGGACATTGGTGATGATGAGGCCAAGATATACATGACCAACTGCATGGTCGATCATACCACCTGCAAGGGATGGACCGGGGCAGCAAAAGGGATCCTTGAGATGACCAACACTAAAGGTGTTGTAAAGAAGACCAAGTGTCAGGCCCATGGGGATGACAAGTGCGTGTGGCACTTGGAATGGGAATGATCACGTGGAGTATTCTCCATCCCAGGGCGGGTGGAACATGATATCGTTAGGCCAGAGTATGACATGTTCTCCGTCCTCGGTCTTGTTGTATACCAAGGCGAAGAGGTAACCCTCCTTCTCCACAGAGAACTCCTTGACATAGATGTCACAGAACTCGAGCTCGCCAAGGCTCAGGACCGCGTCGTTGGTCATGGCAAAGGCCCTTTGGCAGGACTCATTCTTGCCATCAGCCTGGGTTCCCCCAGACATGGCCAGGTACTTGAGATGATTTCCCTCCATGTCAAAGACGTGGACCACGCCATACCACCTTTTCTTCACCTGCCATTCAGGGTCCGATGGGTCAGGGAACGTCGGCTCACCCGTCTCGGGGTTTATGGGATATGCGCCTGTGACAAAGGTAAGGAACTGCTCGTTGTTAGAGGTCTTGCCAACACAGTTGAACACCGAGTAGTCAGAGTCCTCGTACGGTATCTTTATCTACTCCGGTCGGGCCATGGTCCGAGATAGGCAACGAACCATAAAAGCTCCTGGCATGGTCAATTATATATAGCAAATGTCCAAATGGGTCGCTTGATGAGAATCTCTGACCTCACATACATCGACACGGCCGGTTACAGCCAAGGACCAGCCCTCAAGATCGCCTCCCTCGAGCAGTTTATAGAGCTACTGGACCTGTACGAGCCAAGGGTGGTCTACAGGAACGTCAAGGGCGGGCAGGTCATGGACTTCATCTTCCCCCACGAGGGGGTCTTGCTTACCCTGCGCTCGAACTACTTCAAGGACCTCGTGGAGTTCACCAAGGGAAAGGATGCCGGTTTTTCCGATGGCAAGGTCTACAGGATCGCCCTGGAAGCAGGCTTTGTGAAGTTTGCAGACTACCAGGAGGCCGAGGAGCTGGGCCTGGCGACCTACAAGGCACTGGACACCTACAGGATGATCGAGTCCCTTATGGAAGGCCACAAGTACAACACCCACGACAAGGCCCATGTCCATCTACTGCTAAAGAGGATGCCGGCTGGCAGCCAGAAGAAGGATAAGGACATGTGGTCCACCCTTCGTTCAGAGATGAAGGCCTTCACCTCGACCAAGAAGATCCCTCAGTGGTACAAGATCGGGCTCAAGGACATCAATGCCATGGTCAACTTCATCAAGTCCAATGGAAAGCTTGTGAAGATAGCAGCCTACGATGCCAAGAGCAAGTCGTTCATGAAGGCTGCAGCTGGTATCAACAGGCTCATAGTCATCGACGGTGCGAACGTCGCCTGGGCAGGTGGGTCTGGCAGGGATGGGGACAAGCCCTACGCCAACAACATCATCCTTGTGACCGACGCTCTAAAAAAGCGTGGCTACAAGAACATCCAGATCATCGTGGACGCAGCACTCTACCACAGGGTCGCGGACATGGACGTCTATAAAAAGCTCAAGCGCAGGAAGTACTTCCACGAGGCCCCGGCCAAAAGGGATGCTGACCACTTTGTCATAAACTACGCCAAGGATGAGGACGCGCTCATTGTCACCAACGACCAGTTCAGGGATTGGTGCAAGGACGACCCATGGCTCAAAGAGAACATCTCCAATATCAGGGTAACGTTCATGATAGTCGGTGGAAAGGTCGAGTTCGGCTCGGAACTACCTTGAGCGGATATCGCGAAGCCGCTTAACGTCCCTAGCCCACTTCTCGTCCTCATACTTCTTGGCCTGTCTCCTAACACCAAGGTAGCCTATGGCATAGCAGAACATCGACATGATGATGATGCCATAGTTGAGGAACACCATCACTGGGAAAGATAGGTACAAGGTCATCGGATAGAAGGGATTGAAGGCGATGGCCAGGATGGCATGGCCGATGTCCAGAAGGATGATGGGAAGGGCGATGACGTAGACGATGATCGCAAGGACCGCGGTCCACCTCCTGAACAGTGGCAACAGCATCGCACACTGTGTCACCATGAGCATCGACCCTGCGAACCCGAACAAGATGTGGGTGGGATAGTGGTTCAGAGGATCGTCCTTGATGAAAACCACAGCACATAGCAGTATGAAGATGACCATAAGCATGGGATTCAGAAGCATAGCCGCAAGAGCAAGGCCAGTGGTGGCCCTGTATCCACGCCCTTTAGCAGCTGTGTAGATGTAGATAAGACCCATGAGATTGAACATATGGCCCACTCTTACTCCGATATATCCGACGAATACGAACGAGAAGTACCCCCAGATGGCCAAGAGGATGTAGGCGAACCAATGGAGGGGGACCAATGCCACAGCAAAGGCTATGCTCGCTATGGCCAACAAGAACAGGATAACCCCGGCTATCAATGAGATGAAAAGACCGATGAGCATGAACAGGAATCCCTTGCTCACTCTAGCGTGGTCCCGGGTCACGAAATAAGATTGGGGGGTGGGTAGAAATGGTTTTCGCCCATATCCTGAAATTGACACCCCTAAGTATGATGGCTCGTCAATTTCAGGGTACGCCTAACTTTGGATCAAGAATAAACGATGTGCCAAAGTTGGGCTGTATGGTAGATTTTGCCTGAACTATGAGTAACATATTAGTAACACCTTGGGGAATCGTATCTGGTCGTGGACCTGCCAGGGTGTTATCATGATATCGAAAAGGATGGTCATCTGTTCTGTACTGCTGTTGTTGTTAGCAATGATGCCAGTGTTAAGCACTGAGGCAGGTGATGCACCCACTGCAGGGGCCATTCTGTACGTTGCGAACTCAGGTTCCACCTACACCTCCATCCAGGATGCTGTGGATGCCGCATCCCCCGGCGATACGATCATCGTCAGGGAAGGGTCCTACTTCGAGAACGTCACGATCTACAAGTCCGACCTGGTGTTAAGGGGTAACAGCAGTGAGGACTGCAGGGTCAACCACACCCACTGGGGGACGAACTACTTCACAGACTTTGCAGCAGTGTTCAATATCACGGCCAACCGTGTGAACATCTCTGGGTTCAACATCACATCTGGTGGAAATTACACCTATGGGGTCTACCATGATACCAATACCGATAACGCCTGGATCACCTACAACAAGTTCAATTCGCTAGATGGTGATGCTGGAGCCATCAACGTGTACAATTCAGGTCTTGCCTGGACTCAGTACAATGACATCTATGTCTACGGTGATAGGTCATATGGCATATATTCCCACCAATCTACAGGTGGTTGGTGGAAGTACAACAACATCACCACCGATGGGCGGCACTCCTATGGGTTCCATGCCTACCGCGGAGGCTGGTTCAACGTATCTCACAACTATATCCTGACCAGACAGCCCTATGGTCGAGGTATCTACATGGACACCGGAGATGTCGTAGACATCTATGACAACGACGTTACCACCACCCAGACCATGGCCCACGGCATCTTCCTTCAAGATGTCGTTCAAGGGTCTGAGATGATGTTCAACCGTGTAACAGCAATAGGTGGAAACACAGATGGGGTAGTCATCGAGGATTGTACTGGTATCAATCTCACATATAACATCATCTGGACAGAGGGCAGCAACGGCGATGGGATTTTCATGTTCGATACCGATGATAGTCTGATAAGAGCCAACAGGGTCAATACATCTGCTCCCGGAGCAGACGGTATCCGCATGTTCAGGAACATACGCCCGATCATAGTAGGCAACCAGGTCAACGTATCAGCCCAGCAGTCCGATGCTTTCCAGATAGATGAGTGCGAAGATACCCTCGCATACAACAACGCTTTCATCGCTCACAACTGGGCATCCTATGGCGTCAAGCTCCTTGATTCCGATAGGACCAGGATAAGATACAATGACATCTGGTGCAATGGCTTCCAGGGAGACGGGATCTATTCTGATGAGTGCAACATAGTCGAGATCGCCCACAACAACATCAAGACTTCTCAGGACTATGCATTCGGTGTCAACATCCACGTGGATACCACACAGGTGGATGTCCACCATAATGATATCATGACGACCAGGCACTGTGCTGATGGCGTATACTTCAACGAGACGGACAATGGCAACATCACCTGGAACAACATCACCACCATGGAGATGGGATGCGACGGCATCGAGGTATACTGGGAAGCAAATTACAACAACATCACAGGCAACAACGTCACATGTTATGAGGAGTCCAGCACGGGCATCCTCGTTTACATGAACTCCAAGTTCAACGATGTCATATGGAACACTGTGGAGGTGTGGGAGGACGCCTCGGTCGGTATCTGGTCCAGGTTCAGCAGTAACTCCACTATCATTGGAAATACAGTTGATAACCACGGATACGATGGCGCAGGCATCTGGGGGATAGAAGCAACGGATTGTTACATCTATGCAAATGATATCTGGACCACAGGTCAACTGTGCGAAGGAGTTCTATTATACTCCTCAGCAGGAACAAGGGTCGCCTACAACCTTGTCACAACAAGTGCCAGCCAGGCACCCGCCATCCAGCTGACCACAACACCCGCATGCATGATTGACAACAATACGGTCTATGTCGACGGATCGAACAGTTACGGTTTCTACCTGTTGAGCTATTGCCGTGATAATGTCCTAGCTCACAACAACGCCACTGGTTCTGATTGGCATGGATATGGGATATACATCTCTGGCTCCTTGTACAACACCATCCGTGATTCAGGCATCGAGACCAGTGGAAATTTCGGTGCAGGCATCTACATTACCGGTGCATCCAGGAACAACGTTATCCGCAACGTCTCTATCTCCACCACCGGTAACGATGGCTTCGGGATAAGATGCTTCGACGGCTCCGATGACAACGTGTTCAGGGACGTCACAATCAACACCAAAGGCGAAGGAGGTCATGGTATCCAGCTCTACAATGGAGCTGAGGACAATGTCTTCTATGATCTCGACATCGACACGGACAACATCTATAGCTGCGGTATATACTCGCAGCAGAACTGTTACGAGAACATCATCTACGGTTCTGACATCCTTCTCCAGAATTCCGGTGCCCACGCCTCCTACACCGACAATAGCACCGTGTGGTTCGTTGATTCGACCCTCTCATCCCAGACAGACTACGACCTTGTCTGCGAGAACGACGGCCTCATTGGAATGGTGAACTCTACCTTCTTCAATCTTGAGATAACTCTCAATGGTGGAGGTTATGTCGAGGTCTACAACTTCCTTGACATAGTGGTGCTGGACAACGCAACTCCCCTGGCCGGTGTGGAGGTAGAGGTCCTGGACGATGACAAGGTGGTCTATCAGACACCTGGTTACGGTGGGACCGATCCAGTTACACCAGCAATAGGATATGTTGGTGAGTTTTTCATTTCAGATCGGTGGTACTTCCAATCCAATACCGCTACGGAGAACATCACCACGGTCTCTGTCAAGTACTCTTCAGAGGCAGAATGGAACGAGACAAGGAACGTGAGCATGGCCACCACTCATACCGAGTATTTCACAGTGGGGGATATCTTCAAGCCTTTGATGCCGGAGAACCTGACCGTTCGGAGGATCGGGCCGAACGCATTGAACATCTCCTGGGACCACGTGATCGATGACGTGGATTACTACCTTTACACCAATATTTCTGGTTACTGGGATACACTGGTGTACCAGAAGACCAACTGGACCCACCACACCGACCTTCCCGATGAAACGTGGTATTACTATTCGGTGGAGGCCAGGGACCAGGCCCTGCATCTTTCAGGTCCTTCTCCTTCCGTAGCATACTACCTTGCAGACATCTACCCACCAATGGTCCCGCAGAACCTGATAGCATCAGGCGTAGGTGAAGAGGTGAACATATCATGGTCCCCCAACACCGACGATACAGTAGCTTACGAACTGCAGTGGATCGCTCCAGGTGGTTCAGTCTTCACCCATCTCGTGAACCAGACCGACACATGGCTCCAGATATTCGACCCGGGATTCGTCCATGATGCCTTTCTCCAGTTCAGGGTCCGAGCCTGGGATGATGTGGGCCTTCACAGTGATTGGTCCCCCGTGGCCAACCTGACCTTCGTGGACACTATCATCCCCGGCTCTCCCCTCAACCTAACAGCCAGCACGAACACAGAGCACTCCATCTATCTCCAATGGGAAGCCCCGTCGGACCAGGACATCGAGGGCTTCAACGTCTACGTCAACGACACAGGAACTACTGGACCTGGTGGGCCGTATCATGTCCAGGACCAGACCAACTACACTCACTACGAACTCACCGACATGAGCCCGGACACGACCTACTACTTCGTTGTCACAACATACGATGAAGCTGGCCTCATCTCCGCCTGGTCCAACGAGGCCTTCAACACCACATTGCAGCTACTTGAGACACCAAGGATCTTGAGCACGGTCCCAGCCAATGGTACAACTGATGTCCCAATTGATTCCAACGTTTCCGTTCTGTTCAGCATCCCTGTGAACATGACCATCGTCGGACTGACCGTATTCCCTGTGGTCGATGTAGACTTCAGCTGGACCTTGAACACTGTCCTGGAGATGGACTTCACAGCAGATCTAGCATACAACACAACATACACGATAACCATCCCCGGAACCGTGACGGCCCTCAACGGCAAAACCATGGGTCAGACCTATGTCCTCATCTTCACCACTGAGGATGCTCCTGATGTGGTAGTACCTGAAGCGATCTCAATTCTGACACCTACGGATGCATCTATCTTCAACAGCGGCACTGAGATCACTGTGGTCGGGACCTCTGCAGGTTTCGACCAAGGGGTCCAGGTAATTATTACCTTGGGCGCGAACACTGCCTACGGGACGATCGGTAACGATGGAGGATGGACAGCTTCCATTGTTGTTCCCGATACTGCGAACAACTACACGCTCTCTGCTACTGCAGGTTCAGTATCAGACTCAGTGACCGTCGAGGTCCAGATTTCCGGTGGGGGAGGAGACGGCGGCGATGGTGGGGACGGCGGAGATGGTGATGGTGGGACCATGGATTCAACCACAATGGTGATGCTGATAATCATAATCGCCATCGTCCTGTTCATGGTCATCGCTGCTGTTCTGGCCTTCATCATAGTCAGAAAGAAGAGATCACCAGAGGAGGAAGAGGAGGTCCAGAACGACCTCCCTCCAATGGAACCGGGCTCCGAGGCCATTGTCGCAGACATCGAGGAGTCCGACATCTTCGCAGAGAAGACCAAGGCCGACGGTCGTAAAGAGGTCGAGGGTTCCAAGCCCATGGAGTTCGTAGCGGTTGTGGACGAACCAGAGTTCGAGAAGTGGGATGGGCCTGCTGGAGAGTTGGAGGAAGACCCACCAGAGCAGGTCACGGATGGGGAAGTAGGAAAGCCGATGATGCTGGCCCTGCCCCCAGCCCAGATCTACGAGGCCGACTTCTCACAGACCGACCTTCCAGAGATCGACGAGATCTTCATCGTCTCAAAAAGCGGAATAATGATGGCCCACTACTCCTGGAACGAGACCTCCGCTGTGGACGAGGACATCCTGGCATCAATGATCCAGGTCCTCCAGCAGTTCGTCAAAGACTCGTTCAACAAGGACAAGGCCAACCTCAAGAACCTTGGGTTCGGGGACCTCAACATGCTCATCATGCCAGGAAAGTACATCAACGTCATCGTGTTCAGCCCGGACGATGAGCTCAAGTCCCTGGAGAAGCCCCTCTCTTCCATGATAAACGACATGGAGTTCATAGAAAAGGATATGCTCTCCCAGTGGGACGGCGATGTGGAAGAGGTCTCGGTCCTAGCAACATATGTACAAAGGCTTGTACAGGAAGAATACTGAGCGAATCTCTAATTTGATATATGTGCTCGAACCTGTGAGCAAGGTATTTCTACCCCCACAGAGATTGTTCGAAAGTCCTTGTTAGCCAAGGTGTTCCCATGATATCGAAGAGGCTAGTCATCGCAAGCGTCCTTCTCCTGCTGACCGCAATGGTTCCAGTGCTGAGCACTGAGGCAGGTGATGCACCGGTGGCTGGGTCGATACTGTACGTGGGAGCAGGCTCGACATATTCTTCCATCCAGGATGCCGTGGACGCGGCTGCTCCTGGGGATACAGTGGTGGTTCGGAACGGATCGTACAACGAGAACGTGACGATCTGGAAGACGCTCACCGTTCGGGGGAACTCAACGACCAACTGCAGGGTGAACCATACCTACTGGGGAACATCGGCCATGACCGATTGGGCCGCGGCCTTCAATCTCACTGCGGATTGGATCAATCTGACGGGATTCAATATCACGGCCCGTGGAGACCATTGCTATGGGGTCCAGGTGGGTGGAGGTCTTGTTCTGAACTGCCTTGTAGCTGGATGCAATATCACCACATACGATGACTGGGGGATCGGACTGCGGTTGAACGGCGGTGCCTGGCATTGGGTGATCGGGAACAACATCACTACCTTCGGTGATGATGCCAATGGGACACATTTCAATGCTAATGCCTTGTCGTTCTCTAACGATAATAGGATAAGGACCTATGGCTTCGATTCTCATGGTATGTATGCCAACGGGGGAAGTTTCCATAATGTTTCTTCAAGCATCATCAATACGACTGGATGGCAGTCAAGAGGCATCTATTTCGAGAACGGCCACTCCCATGAGATCTATGATAATGATGTGGTCACAGACGATTACATGTCCCTTGGCATCTATATCCTTAGCTCGACCAAGGATTCACATGTGGTCTTCAATCGTGTACACACCAAATGGACAACCTCTCCTGGTATCTATATGCACTTCTGCAGTAGGTCCAATGTGTCCTATAATACGGTACGCACAGACCTTACAAGTTCTGAAGGAGTGTACATGTACCAATCCAACGACTGTCGCGTTATAGATAATACTATCAGGGTGTATGATTCTGCAAAGGGTATTGACTCGAACACATGTGATCGGATAGAGATCATCGGCAATTATATCAACACAACAGATGACCTTTGTGATGGTGTATGGTTGGAATCCTCTGATGATGCTTTGATCTTTGACAACGATATCGACATCAGATACGGCTATTGTGATGGTATTAGGACGATGTTTTCAGATCGGATGATGATAAAGTACAACCGGATACGAGCGTGGGGTTATCTTGGAGGAGGGATAAGAGTATCGTCATGCAACATCGGTGACATTGGTAACAACAGGATCCTAACCCATGGTACTGTGGCCAGGGGTGTTCATATTGAATCGAGCTCAGATCAGATGGACATCCATCACAATAATATCACAACAAGGGACGATAACTCGCTGGCAGTTTATCTGGACTCAGTTGATGATAACAATGTAACTTTCAACAACATCACCACACGAGGGGATTTCTCATATGGTGTGCGCTTATATCTTGGCTCTGATGATAACAATATCACTGGTAATAACATAACTACCTGGGCCGATAGCACTCACCTAGTCTATATCTCCCATAGCAGTACAAGAAATCTTGTCAAAGGCAATGAACTGACATCGCGTGGTACCGCAAGTAGGATCATTCTGACGGAGAACGGTGCGAACAGGACCACGATCTTAGAGAACGACATGAAAGGTTACAGCATCAACGGTGTGTCCGTATGCATCATTGTTGGAGACAACACCACCATCTCAGATAACTGGATCATGACATCTCCTTACGGTAATCAGGGTATCAATGTCGATGCTGGTCGAGATCTTGTCATACACAACAATACTATCACCACCCAGGGAGATTATGCTCATGGGATCTTGGTGGGTGGTAGTCATACAGCTACCGTTGATAATTGTACCATCTCGACCAGTGGTTCCAACGCGTATGGGATACAGGTGTATGGTAACCAGATCTTAACGACAGTGGAATACAACGACATTACCACCTATGATGTCAGCTCAGAGGCCATTTACTTGAACACCGTCTCTCACAGCAAGATCAACAAGAATATAGTGCAGACCTATGGACAGTCCTCTCACGGGATAAATCAGGCACAGTACGTCACAGATTGCAGGTTCACCAACAACGATGTCGATGTCAGAGGAAACGATGCGATCGGTATACGTTTGAACACCCAGAGCAGTAGGAATAATTTCTACAACTCAACCGTTTCTACACTGGGGACCTCATCTTTCGCTGTCAGGCTCTTCGATGACTCTAGCAGTAACACCTTCATAGGCCTTGATATCACGACAGCTGGTTCCAATGGTTTTGGTGTATACAGCATAGACGACTCCGAGAGGAATGTCTTCATCGACGTGAACATCAGTACCTCTGGGCCCAATGCCTACGGGTACGTATTAAGCGGGACCGATATCATCGTTGTCGATTCTATCGTATCATCGAGCGCAAGCTATGACATTAATGTCCAGGACTATGGCTTTGTCATGCTCCTGAATACAACATTCTGGGACATCCGAAACATCGATGCCAATGGTGGTGTGGTCCACATCATGAACTACCTGGACATCAGAACGTTCATGGATGATGGCGTAACCCCCCTCCAGGGCGCGGAAGTTCAGGTATTGGACTCTGGCAATGTCGAGTATGCAACCCCAGGATACGGTGGAATCGACAATGTGACAGCTGTTCAGGGGGTGACAGATACCCTGACCATCATGGACCGGTACTACTACCACTCGAACACTCCGACCGAGAATGTGACGACCGTGAAGGTGAAGTTCACAGGCGATGCCACATGGGAGGAGGTCAGGGACGTGAACATGAGCACATCTCACAGGGAGGTGTTCATCACGGGTGATATCTTCGCACCTATAGTTCCTGGAGACCTGAAGATCGAAAGGATGGGTCTGGACCTGTCATTGAACATCTCTTGGGAGAAGCTCAGTGACATAGTCAACTACACCTTGTATACGAACCAGACCGGAACCTGGGAGATAATGTACAACGACACGACCAACTGGACCCACGATGTCGATCTTGCCGATGAGACCTGGCACTGGTACCGCATTCAGACCATAGACCTTGCAGGTCACAAGTCCGCCCTTTCCCCAATGGTCGGGCATTATTTACGTGACATCATCCCCCCAATGGTTCCTGAGAACCTCACCGCCGTTGTAGCAGGTGGTGGGGTGAACGTCTCATGGTCCGCCAATTACGATGACACCATCAACTACATCCTCGAGATGCATCTGCAGGATGGGATAACCTGGTACAACTACTACAACGATACAGGGACCTGGAACTTCATCCAGGAATCATGGTTCGTCCATGATACCGCCCTAAAGTTCCGCATCTGTGCCATGGACGATGTGCATCTGCTCAGCGCATGGTCGCCTGTCCTGAACTTCACATTCCTTGACCTGGTTGCACCTCAGGAGCCTACGAACCTCACAGCGGTGACCAAGTCCGAGTACTCTGTTGCTTTAACCTGGGACGCTCCCCTGGACCCAGACATAGTTCGCTACCAGGTCTATGTCAACGATACCGGCAGCTCCGGAGGGGATGGTCCTTACTACTTGCAGGACGAATGCAACGGGACCAGCTACGATGTCGATGGGTTGTCCCCGGATACGACCTATCACTTCGTGGTCGTCGCTTTGGACGAGGCCCTGAATCCGTCTCCATGGTCCATCTGGGCGCGGAACACGACAATGCATGTGCGTGTGGTCCCAATGATCACAGACCTCATCCCAGCCAATGGAACGACCGACGTGGAGATCGGCACCAACATATCGGCCATGTTCAATGTCGAAATGGAGGATTCCATCATCGGTATCACTATCTTCCCGACCGTGGACGTCGAGCTCGAATGGTCCTCGGCCACTGTCCTGAACATGGACCCACTTGTGGACCTGGATTACAACACCACCTACAAGGTGACGTTCCCGGCAACCCTTTCGAGCACGGAAGGAAAGCTCATGGATGAGGCCGTGGTCCTAGAGTTCACCACAGAGCTTGCTCCGGTGGTAGTTCCAAAGACCATCACGATCATAACTCCACTGGAGGCCACTGTCTTTTTGGTCGGTTCCAACATCACGGTCACGGGGATGTCCACAGGATTCGACGAGGGAACACAGGTCACTGTCTCCATGGGCTCGGCCACAGGGTTTGCGAACATCGGTTCGGACGGTGGTTGGACAGCCACGTTCGAGGTCCCAGCATTTGCAAACAACTACACGGTCACAGCGGTTGCAGGAGCTGAGTCCGCCTCTGTTGTTGTTGAGGTCAGAGCAACTGGTGGAGGTACTGATGGCGGTGGTGGAACCACTGATGGGAACACAACAGATGGGAGGGATGGTGGGTCCACCGACATGACTGGGCTGTTCGTGATCGTTGGGATAGTGGCCTTGGTGTTGGTGATAGCAGCTATCGTTGTTGTCCTGTTCATTGTTCTTCGCAGGAAGAAGGAACCCACAGAGGAGACTGGAGCGGAGGAAGAGGAAGAACTCCCACCCGAGCTTCCTCCGATGGAAGAGAGCTCTGACGCCATAGTCGCAGACATCGAGGAGTCCGACATCTTTACAGAGAAGGCCGTGGAGAAAGGCAGACAGGAGATCGCTCCAGCAAAGCCCATGGAGTTCATAGCCATGGAAGAGGAAGCTCCCGAGCTCGAGGCATGGGGCGGACCCAACGAGGACCCTGTCGGCAAGCCTGACGGTGATGACAAACCACCGATGCTGGCCTTGCCCCCAGCCCAGGTCTACGAGGCAGACTTCTCCAACTCATCCCTGCCAGAGATAGATGAGATCTTCATCGTCTCCAAAAGCGGGATAATGATGGCCCACTACTCCTGGAACGAGACCTCCGCTGTTGACGAGGACATCCTTGCGTCCATGATACAGGTCCTGCAGCAGTTCGTCAAAGATTCGTTCAACAAGGATTCAGCAAACCTCAAGAACCTTGGCTTTGGAGACCTCAACATGCTCCTTCTTCCAGGCAAGTACATCAATGTCATAGTGTTCAGCCCCGAGCAGGACCTGAGGGGGTTGGAAAAGCCAATAGGCTCCATGATCAACGATATTGAGTTCATCCACAAGGACATGCTGTCATCATGGGATGGTGACACGGCCAAGGTGAACGTGTTAGCAGACTTCGTTCAGAGGCTTGTGCAGGAAGAATACTGAAATCAGAAATGCTCACGCATGTCCTTGACTGTGACGACAGGTTCCTTTTGCCTCTGCTGCATCTTATCAATGAACTCCGGTCGAAGCTTTGCATCCAGAAGCTCGGTCTCATAAGCAAGGATGATGTGTTCTATGGCCTGGGACTTGTTCTTCAGACCATACTTTCCCTTGACGGCGTTGACTACCCTATCCTCGTGCTCTGTGAGCGTGATGACGGCTTGGACCATTCGATCACCTGTTCTTAAAGATGTTACGTTTTGTAAGTATTTGTACTGTTTTGTAACATCTTTGGATCTGAAGGACATGCAATGACTCGCAAATATACTGCTAATAAGCAGATATTGGTTCGAACGGAAATCGAGAAAAGCATGAGTGTGGGGACCAAAGGCTACACATCACACCATGGTGATCCCCACGAGCCTTTGTTCATCAGAGCTATTAAAACCTTTACTGTACAAACGGAAATTGCCGAAACTGCACGCTTGTTAATTTATCAACCAAATTACAATTCGCACTCGTGGAAATGGAAATCCTACTCAAGTTTATAACACTCGAGAACGTAAGGTACATCGATGTTATACGTTTGGGGATACTGTGAGGGTTGGGAGGGGCCGGAGGTTCTCATGCAAGACCCAGACGGAGTGTTCCACAGGATCGCTGATGGGGAGCTTGCTCAGGGTAAGGTGAAGGTACTGGGGCCTGTCCAGTGGCCGGGGGAAGTGATGGGGGGAGAGGTCAGGTTGTGGAGCTGATGTTCAGTCCATATCTTCCCCAGTGGACGCACTGTATGCCTTCTTTATCCTCGAAGCAAGCGTTCCGAAAAATCCTAGTACGGTACAGATCGCTGATAGTATGACGCACGTTTGGCAGCAGAACTTGGGAAGTGGTAGGTGGAACAGGAAGATGTCCCATCTTGCTTCAAGACCAAGCCAGCACCAGTAAAGGAAGGCAAGCCACAAAGCGGACATGACCAGCGAGATTATTGTCAGGAACAGAACGGTGAATAAAGAGACACCAAGTTTTGCCCCATCTACAGAGCTCTTTTTCTTGTAGGTCCGCGGGGGAGGACTAGATGCGCCGATGGAGTCTGGGTCGATGGCTCTGGGACCGGACTTCTTCTTCTTTTTGCTCTTCATTTCTTCAGCTTCAGCTTCGTTCTCTTCACGAGCCCAAGACATATCGCGGTCGTACTTCTTCATCTCCTTTTTGATGAAGGCCTCCTTGTCGAAGTCCGGAGGATACTCCCGGTTCCGCATGGAGTCCTCGAACTCCTTTCGCATCTTTGCGAACTCGTCTTCAGGCTCCGAGGTTTTGGACTTCTTTTTTTCTTTTCGGATCTCTTTCTTAATCTCGTCGGCAATGGTGTCCACTGCTTTTTCGAGCTCCTCAGTATCAGAATCCGCTTTCTTCTTGGCCTTACCCACGATAAACCCTCGGTTAGGGGAATTGTAGTGTCGGTTAAAAAGGATAATGATTGGACTACTCTTCAGGAGAGACCTTTTCTATCCTGATAGTAGCTGATACGAGTGGATCCGCGGTCAAAGTATCGATGATGGCCTGTTCAGTTCCGACCTCGACCGTTATCTGTAGCGGTCCAGAAACAGTGGTCTTCTCCAGATACTCACCGTTCTCAAGAACACTGGCGTTGACGAACTGCGAGACCATCTCATCGACGAACAGCTGCGACACAAGCCCTGTGAAGCTCACAGTGATCTTTGCCTCGGAGCAGTTACAGCTGTAGGCATCGATGACCCTGGTGTAGTTGATGATAACGGCCTCGATCTCTGCCACCATGTCCTGGTCCACCATCACAGCAACTGCAGAGATGGTGTTGAGGACATCATCAGGCAAGGTAAGGCTGTGGTTGAGCAGTAAGGTCTGGGCCTGGGACACTCTGGTACCTTCGAAGAAAGTGACTTCGATGATCCCTGGTTCGTACTCCACGGTCTCTGTAGTCGTGGTCGTACATCCTGCAAGGAACACCAAGAGTATCAGGAATGGGATGGCCCGCTTCATTGTATGCTGATAGATGGGGTGGTTTATAATTCCCATGGTTACAATTTCCAGGCAAGTATTTTATGCAAACACTACCTCCTGCTCTATATGCCTAGGGATGTCGGGAAGGAACTTTCGACCCGTGTGGAAGCACTCCGCAAGCTCGAGGCTGTAGCCAAGGACGACCCAGGCTGGACCGATTCGGACTTCGACTTCTGGCCCTCGGACACCTACAAGGAGTATCTCGCGGCCAAGCAGGAGCTGCGCCTGTGGTTCTATCACATGGACGACCTTGACGAATGGCTTGCGGTATCTGCGTGGTGCGCTGACAACGACGGTGTCTTTGGCGAGGCATTGGAAGAACCACACACCCCATGGAACGAGCGCTCCTTCTCTGTTGACAAAGCCCTCCTGATATCTTTGAGGGACAGGCTGCGCATGCGTCCGGTCCAGCCGGAGTATGAGAGGATCTGGACAGACCCACGCATGGTGGACCTGATGGTGGACACCGACTGGTTCATGCCAAGTCTTTTGACCAGGGATGATGAGCTTCTGCAGACCCTGCATCTTCTGGGGGTTCCAGAAGCACGGGCGAAGCTTTCTGATATCCAGCTTGATATCGTCAAGTACATGGACGAACTCCGTTCCTACTTCACGGTCAATGGTTTCAGGATCTTCGAGGACCAGAAGAAGGTAGGCTACGAGGTGGAGTTCGACAACAACATGCCGTATGGACACAACGTAGGCATGTCTGTATTCTACTACAGGGATGAGAGAGCACCAGAGGTAACGTCGCTTCCAAGCGTGGATGTCACGTGCAAGGAGGAGGGCAAGTTCACGGTAGGCACACTTGACAGCGCTGGGGGTGTGCACAAGGGCACCAGCAGTGTCACGGCTTTTCGGAAGAAGGGCGGGTGGAAGAGCTGGAGGGAGGAGATGGGGACGAAGATGGTGCTATATATGTACACCTCGTGTCTTATCGAGAGCTACAAGAAGGAGCGATTCGGGGATAGGTGGTACTATCTGCCGACACCGGGTTTCTTTGCTGCTGTTGCTGAGACACCGGGAGTGTGATGGTATGAGGATCAGATGGGAAAGTGATGAGCTGGTGTTCAATTATCAGGTCGAAAGTGATATGGATGACCTTGTTCTGATGCTTGCCAAAGAGTCTGTTACGAAGACGATGTTCTTTGGCCCCAACACTCCAGAACAGACCCATGGATACTTCGATCGCGTGGTCAAGGGTATTGCAGATGCGATCGAGAAAGATGAGCTGCCGAAGGTCCCCTCGTTCACCATCCGGGCCAAGGATGGGAACTACATCGGTGAGTGCGCATTGGAGCCACTCCCATTTCATCCTGGTTCTTACATCGTCGGTGTCCAGACAGATGATGGGCACTGGAGGAAAGGCTACGGGACCACGGCGTGTGAGTTCCTCATCTTCTATGCTTTCTCTGTTCTGGATGCACGAAGGCTCAATGGTGACTGTCAATCCAACAACCCCAACTCCCGCAAGATGATGGAGAAGTGTGGATTCAACTACGAAGGAACCAGACGAAAGTTCCACAGTAAGAAAGGGAAGGAGTTCGACCAACTCGTTTTCGGTCTGTTGGCAGAGGATATCACAGAAGATAGGATGAGAATTCTCAATGACAGGTTCGAGTAGACCAATGGGATTGATCTACCCCCGATTTTGACATATCAAGCACACAATAATGGCATTGCTTTATGTATGAATTTCAATCTCACTCATAAAATACTAAGCTAAGCTTGGTCTGCGAGGGTTTGCTATGCTTAATTCGAGAAAGCTCACTTGTCTTGCTATCACGACCCTTCTTCTTCTGGTCTCACTGATAGTGATGACATCCACTGGTACAGCACAGCTTGCTGTGATGCCAGAGATCACAGATGGGACAGATATGGAGGTCATCGACACTGTCGATGTCTTCCCCATCTCCAAAAGCGTTCCTGCATCAAGGCAGGGAAGGATAACCGGTACTGAGACCATCATCGCCATCATGGTGGACTTCGACGACCTGCCTGGTGTCAAGACCAAGGCATACTTCAACAACCTGCTCTTCGGCACAATGGCAGGAAGCATGAGGAACTACTATTCCGAGGTCTCCTACAACCAGCTGACCGTGACAGGAACAGTGGCTGGGTCCGGTTGGTATCGAAGCTCTAAAAGCCATACCTTCTACGGTGCAGACAGCACCACCGGGATAGATGACAAGAACGGTTACATCAACGCCCTTGCTCGTGAAGCTATACTCCTTGCAGACAAGGACATTGACTTCTCAACCTACGATACGGATGGTGACAACGTCCTGCAGACCGACGAGGTCCACATCTGTATCATAGCGGCCGGCAATGATCAGGCAAGCTCCGGTGTCGGTAACGACATCTGGTCCCACAGGTGGATCATGCACGGCCAGGGTTACACAGGGTTCACAGATGCTTCAGTTGATGGTGTCCGGTTCACAACCCGCGCAACAGATACCGACACCGTGGGATACATGATGCAGTCGGAAAAGACCGTCATGGGTGTCTTTGCCCACGAGTTCGGCCACGACCTCGGTCTTCCAGACCTGTATGATACTGATGGTTCGTCCGAGGGTATCGGCGAATGGGGGCTCATGGGCTCCGGAGGATGGCTGGGCGGTGGCAACACACCCGCTCACCTCTGTGCCTGGTCCAAGGTCCAGCTTGGCTGGATCACACCAACGGTCGTATCCGGTCAGTCCATTGACAGGACCTTGCAGCAGGTAGAGACGAACGCAGTGGCATTGAAGGTCGTTCTGAACACGAACGAATATTTCCTGATAGAGAACAGGCAGCAGACCGGTTATGATTCTAACCTGCCTGGTGAAGGGATATTGATATGGCATATCGACGACAACGTCGGGTCAATAGCTGCCAACAACGTCAATGACGATGAAAGCCACAAGCGTGTGGACCTTGAGGAAGCTGATGGGAGGACGGACCTAGACGATAGTCAGAACCGAGGCGATGATGGTGATCCATGGTTCCTTCGAACAGGCTTCACAAGTTCATCGACACCTAACAATGACGACAACAGTGGCTCGGGTACAGCCATATCGATGACGAGCTTCTCCGCTTCAGGCTCTACCATGGACCTCAACTTCATCACAGCCACGTCATACCTGAAGGATGCTTACTGTGTCATGGACGACAGTGACGCAGATGGATTCAACGACAGGATAACAACCTACTACGATGTGGACACAACGCTGTCTTCAGAGACAGTCTATCTGTGGGTCTACGTTTACGACTACACGTTCACAGAGAGAGGCTCTCAGTCCGACTCATGGCTCACCACTGGGACCAGTGTTGACGAGCGCAACATCGTGTTCACACTAAGCGGTGGTCGTGACAACTTCATCTACGTCGTATACTTGATAGATGCCAGCGGATATGTTCGGGACTTTGAAATAATCTACAACTGCTGGATGGAGACCGACAACGGTGGTGAGAACGAGGAGTTCTACAGGGCTTCCACCTATGGTACGATCAGTGATGACGACTTCGATGGGTTCTTCGAGACCTTCAATATGTACTACGATGTGGATTCAGGCAACAGCTCCGAGTCCGTCAGTGTTTCATTGGATGTGTACAACGACACAGGTGTCTACATCACGACCTTCTATGACAATTACACTGTGTCCGGTGCAGCTGCAGACCAGCGCTCCATCACCGTCTCTGCTCTGAGCTCTGGATGGTTCACGTTCCGGCTCTTTGTTGAGGACGCGTTCGGGAACATCGAGGAGGCTTTGTATTACGACCCCATCTATCTCGAGGTCAACGAGACTCTCATCTGGGATGTGGGTGTCGATACCTTCAACTTGGATGGCAGAGGGTCCGATCCTGACACTGCCGAGATATTCTATGACATCGACTCGACCTCGCATCACTACGATGTGAAAGTGGTGATCGAGGTCTATGCCAATGGTGGGGGCCTGGTGGGCATTGCCTACGATAACTATACGGTCCATGGCTATGAGTACGACTATCACAGCTGGTACTACTCCACAGATACTGCTGGATTGTATAACTTCTATGTCGAGGTCTACGATACCTCGAACAACCTTCTCTGGACCTATTACAAGCTGCTCGTCTATCTGGACGCCCGGAACTTCGAGCCATACTATGTCGGTCCGATGAACGATACCTCCGTGGAAGAGGACACCACATGGTTGGTGGACCTCCACGAGGTGTTCTATGACTTCGAGGACGATGCTGGATTGACGTTCTCATGTAGTCATTCTGAGATCACGGTACATCCGAACGGGACAGCGGAGTGGTCGCCTGTAGAAGGTGATGCTACGCTTTCTAACGTGGTCTTCACAGCCACGGATGCAGACAACGGCGCATTGACCGTGGATTCTTTGGGGATAACCCTGACGTTCATCCCTGTCAACGACATGCCTGAATACCTTGGTGGATTGAACGACACAGATGTGTACGAGGAGACCACATGGCGGGTCTTCCTTACCGAGTGCTTCGACGACGAGGAGGACGCAGCTGGTCTTACGTTCTGGTGCAGTGAACCGGAGATCACCATCCACGCCAATGGTTCTGCATCTTGGACACCAGCCAACGATGCTGACTCATTGGAGGATGTGGTGTTCGCAGCCATCGATGCGGACAACAGCTCCATGAACGTTTCAGCACCTGCCATCGATCTTACGTACGTCAGTGTCAACGACCTGCCGGTCTTCAACCTGACCATCTCTGACGCGGACGTCGTCAAGGGCCAGATATGGAGCATCGACCTGGACGACCACTTCTGGGACGAGGAAGGCGGCTTGACGTTCACCTGCAACAACCCAGAGATCGACATCGATGCTGTGACGAACGTTGCTTCGTGGTCACCCACAGATGGGGATTCGTCGCTTACGGATGTGTACTTCACAGCAGACGATGGTGAGAACGATGTTAGTTCGAACACGTTCACTCTGACCCTGATCCTGGTGAACACACCCCCGACCAACAACAACTTCACCTACATCGTGGACCCGGACAATAGTAATAACATCACATTCAACGCAAATGCTGCGGACGACCCTGACTCTACGACCCTTACTTATCAGTGGAACTTCGGTGATGGGAACTCTGGAGAAGGAGCGACCATAGATCACTCCTACGTCCCATTGAGCATCAACAAGACGTACATCGTGACCCTTGTTGTCACTGATGGAATGAACACCTCTGATGTCTGTATCCAGTTCATCACTGTCCCATACGTGCCCGGAGCTCCTGATGACGGTGGCGATGGCGGTGATGGAGGGGACGGCACAGACGGTACCGATGGCGGTGATGGTGGCGACGGTGGGGATGGTGGCGATGGAGGAGATGGCGGTGACGGTGGCGACGGAGGAGACGGTGGCGATGGAGGAGATGGGACCGATGGTACGGACGGCGGCGATGGTATCGACGACGACTGGAAGGTCCAGGGCGGTGACGAGACAGACACCGATAGCGATGGACTTCCCGACTGGTGGGAGCTCAAGAACGGCCTTGACCCACTCAACGGCTCTGATGCCACACAGGACGACCTGGACGATTACGAGGATGAGAAGAACGACTACGACAGGTGGAACACCAACACAAGCGATGATGGTCTTCCGGACATCTTCTACATCATAGTCATCCTGATAATGTTCATCTTGTTCATAATCATAATCGTCATAATCATGCTCGTGGTGGTCATCTCGGTCACGGTCAGCAGGATGGCTGCAAGCCGTCGTGCAAAGAAGCAGGCCTCAGCTGCTGCCCAGCCTGCGCCAAAGGTCGAGGAGAAACCTGCAGAGCCTGCACAGGCCGAGCCGGAGCAGAAGAAGGAAGTGGAGTACATCGAGGCAGAGATAGTCTCGGACTCCGAGTTCAAGGACAACATGGCAGAGCATGTGTCCCCAGCGGATGAGAAACCGAACATGGATGACCACTATCCGCCACCGGAGGATGAGAGCGAGTTCCCTCCACCGGATGATAAGTCGAACTTCCCTCCACCTGATGATACGCCACAGGTTGCTGCGACGACAGCGGCACCGGATGCCGGAGCACAGGCACCGAAACCGGACCAGAAGCAGTTACCGCCTGGGGAAGAGCCGAAGAAGTGGGACTGAGGCTACCTTTCACGGCTCGATCCGCTTACGTGCATGAGCAGACAGGTTCACAAGCTCCAGTTTGCTCCAGCCATATGGCCAACCTTTCACACCGAACGGTCTTTTCTCCCCCTCTGGCCAATCGATACCCTCCTGTGGTTCGTAAACATCTCTTACTTGGGAAAAGACCAGCCATGTTCCATCGGGAGCATCCAAGGTCCCCCACTCATCCTTCAGGCTGATCTCGTTGTCCATATGTCGCAGGATCACCTCGACAGACTTCGTTCCTGATGTTGGATCGTACTGACCATAATGCTTGCCGAACCTCATCCTCCAACCAGGAATAAGCTCCATTCTGGAACCAGGAGAACGAACGAATATGGTCGTGCCAGATCCATCAGTGACGATTTCGGTCTCTCCATATTCTGCACATTCAAAGACCCCGGGTCTTTTCGAGAAGTATTCTATGGTGTCTCCGATCTTGAACGGGAAGGGGAATTGGTCTGGCCATTTGCAGAGAACTTCCATTGTGTATTTTGGATACTTCTCATTGCTGCATATCAACCTTGCAGGACGTTCTTTGCCGTCACCATTATCAGTGTGATCTATCTCTTTCACGATACCCTTGAAGTGATGGTCCCTGTTCTTCTCCCTGAACTCGAACGCCCATGTCTCGGGATGATTGGAAAGTTCCACCTCTACCCTTGCACTCTCATCAATGATCTGAGGTTCTGGGTCTTGCTTGATCAATTTCAGTTCTACTGGTTCCTGCTTCTCTTCTTCTAGGCCATGAAGTGCAAGCCCACCGAGGTTGAACTCTTTTCTGTATCGACCCTGGAGCTTCTCTGGTTTTGGTCCGACCTTTATGAATGTCGAATTGTCCTCGATCTCGAAGGTAAGCGTATGATCCACAAGATGTGATAGTGCATCGAGGGTTGGTTTGATCCTTTCATCCTCTTCATCAAGTTCTGTACGTATCTCATACATTGTCTGAGCCCCTCTCCTCCTGGAGCGAGATGTGAAGTTCTGCATGAACTTGAAGAGTCTTGAGATCTCTTCATACCCCTCCAGTACGTCTACGGAAAGGAATGCTTGTCTTACCCTGGTGGAGTCCATTCGTTGTTTGAACAGGTCACTATGTGCCCTTATTATACCCTCCATGTACCCCTCTTTCTCAACGATATGAACGGCCTCATCTGTTCCCTCTCTGGTTGCCTCTTGGTCCTCAGAGACCTGAACAAAATGCACGAGCCCTTCCTTGATGAACTGGTCGAACTCGGGAAGGACCATCCTCATATCTTGTTTGACTTCTCTGTAGTCCGAACTCAGAAGATAGAAGAAGGCGTGCAGATGTTGCTTCAATCCTTTGGCCATGAACCGATAGATCATCAATCTCCTTCCAGATAGATCTGGACCCCTGACAAGGATATTGCGCCTAAGGTCCAATCCACCCCCAAAGAACCCATCTATCAATCCCGTACCTGTACTGATCTTTTCATACTGGATGGAAGGTTCGGGATATCCGCCTGGGGGTGGGTCCACGAGGATATGTCCTGCACGGATCTCTGCCTCGAACTTCCGTGAGTCGTTCTTCTTGATGCAGTTGTATATCTCGTTGTCGGCAAGCTCAGGATTTCCACCAGCGATGACATACTCCTCGTAGTAATAGATGGCATTCTCGTAGTGTCCTTTCTTCTGGAGTGTCGTTGCCTTGTCCAGAAGCTGTGTGAGCTCGTCATCATTTTCTGGAGAGAATGGATCGTGAGGAAACAGCTTGACATTGTGTATACATCGGTCCTTGATGGCCAGGACTTCCTTGTTCGATGGGTCATTCTTCAGGACCTCATCGATATATTGGAGGGCTTGGTTGAACATTGTCATGCGGAAGTAACGCTTGGCTTTCTCGAGGGGAGGTCTCTGCTCAAAGAACTCTTTGTACGATCCACGCTCTGCTTTGATCTTTTTCAGCCGTTCCTCAAGCTTCTCCTTTTCCACCATCTCGCGAGTAGCATATGGCAGAAAAGGCCCTCCATCATCGAACCATTTCTTCAGCTTGAGAAGGTCCTCATTGTCAGGATATGTTTGAAGGAGTTTGTACAGTTCTTCCAGAGCCTTATCAGGTCGACCAGCTTTAGATAACGATTCGAGGTCCCGTGCTTTACGGTTCAGCATCTCCTTGGTCCGAGCTTCCTTATCCTGACGAGCAAGTTCCTCTAATGATCCGTTACCTTCCTGCTCCATGACGATATCCCCGGGATGAGTAGGAAGAACGGTGGAGCAGGTAAAAGGTCTTTTGGAACCAGGCGGCCATTTATCTCTATAGGTCTTTGATATATGTCTTGGCCATTTCAAAGATCGGAGCATCGATCCAAGTTCTATGGCGTGCGATCCGATCCAATGATACCATCGCTTCTTGTTTCGAAATGGTCCCGGAAAGGACCGAACGTGCAATGATATATGTTGATAAATGAACCTCTATATCACCTGCAAGGGATCTTAGGTTTCTCATTGCTTTTACATCATCAGAAAGTAGGATGCTCACTTCTTGCTCACGTGCTAATAACATCCCTGCAACCTCACCTCTATCTAACGAACGATAGTTCGCCAGAATATCATCCAGCTCATCCGAACGGTGCATAGACATTGAACAAAGTCTCTCACCATCTATCAGGTCAAGGATGGAGCTAGCCACAGAGCCATGCGCATCAAAAAAGGCCGCCATTGCCTGAAGTTCCGATCTGACCTCTTCTGGAATGAGATATCGGATCATTTCGAACGATGGCTTTAGGACCTCACCGAACTCAAGTTATACTAGGGCTGATGTATCTCCGACAACAACAGTTGTTCCTTTTTCATTTCGAATCTCTTTTGGCACTCTCGATGCTCTCCTTCAGCTTTGAGCGTGCCATCTCCAGGTCCCTTGCGGTCTCAAGTCCCAATATGTGAGCTATCTCATCAAAAGTGATCTTACCCTCGAGAAATTGGGTCACAAGCATCTTCCGGATATTATCCATCTCAACCTGATGCTTCACATATTCTGAAAGAGCATCTCTGATGACATCAGACCTTCGCTTGTAATCATGCTCTGCGATCTCATCAAGCTTTTCAAGCAATGTGGAGTCTATCCTCATGGAGACTTGGACCAAGGTCATTGTATCACATTAGATTACATTGGGTTGCTAGGTTATATTTCTTTGGGAGTGTGGCACGTTAGATCGAGATGGGCTTGCTATAGAGGTCGGTTGTGGTTCGAGTGGAAACTGGGTCCATCAAATTTTATAACTGCTCACATCCACCCTACCCACATGATCCTCTGTCTCCTCCTCGGCACGGACTCACACATCATCGTCGCTTCAGATAGCTGCCTCACCCTGGTAAAGGACGGCAAGACCGTCGAGCAGGCGGTCATCGGGCCGGTGCAGTATCTGGTGCTGGAGGTGGGTGAGGCTAGGTGGTTGGAGGGGTGAAACGTCAAGGATCTTCTGGATCTTATGAGAATTAACAATTGTTACTATATTCCAATTCTGTTAAAGTAATAAATAGAACCTGACACCATGCTGAGTTCGTGATAGCATGGCTAGCCTGCGGTTGTGTGTGATCTCTCTTTTGTTAGTAACGTTCCTATCATTCAGTACACTAGCGATTGGTGTGCCTGAGAAGAACGGTAACGCGATGCCCGATCTCCCATCAAAGATGGGAGGAGCTCAATCGAACTTAGTAGCAAATTGGTCATTCAGTGAGGGCAGTGGCATATATGCCAACGATACTAGTGGAAGAAACAACAACGGCACATTGATAGATTTCGATATCGATCATTGCTGGGACGGAGGAGTGGTCGGCACCGGGCTCGAATTCGACGGTATCAATGACCATGTCGAAGTTGAGGATTCACAGGACTTCGGCCCGCAGGACAGCTTGACGGTATCGGTGTGGGTCAATCCTACAAAGAATATGCCTACCGGTTCCCTTGTCTCCAAGCGCGATGCTTTCATCCTCTATCCAGGTAACCTGGACAACAAGATCACCTTCTACATCTACGATGGGACATGGAGGCCCCTCACATACACCACCCCCATAGAATTGAACCAGTGGACACATATTACTGGCGTCTACGGGAATAACGACAACATCTTCAAACTATATATCAATGGAAAAGAAGTGGCCACCAGCTCCGCCAATTATGGAGCTATAGCCGATGACGGCGGGGTGCTCACCATAGGCAGGGACGATGGCATCTCCAGATACTTCAAGGGAGCCATTGACGAGGTGCGGATATACAACACGACCTTGAATGCAACTCAGATAGGTGATTATTATAATAGCACGATCAGCAACAATGTATTGATCAATACATCGGTGGTTCCCAGGGCAGTGGTCAACTCTTATTATGAGACCCATCTCAAAGCCTGGGGAGGCACCGGCTCGCATACATGGTCCTTGGTATCAGGAACCCTGCCATCGGGTATCGCCCTGGCTACCGATGGTAATCTGTCCGGAACCCCAACCCAATTCGGTACCTTTCCAGTGGAGGTCCAGGTGACCGATCCTAGTTCAAATACAAAGACCCAATGGATAGATGTGAATGTGCAGAACGATCCTGGACTTCAACTCGAACTGCTCATGGAGGACGGCTCCGGATCGTGGACAAAGGATACTTCTGGTACAGGCAGGAACGGATCACTGATCAATATGGACACCAAGACCTGTTGGGTAGATGGGTTGACCGGGAATGGTTTGAGCTTCGACGGGATAGATGATTACGTTGTAGTGCCGGACGGTGATGGCTTCGACAACCAGGACAATATCACGGTATCCGCCTGGATATATCCGACTGCCAATATGCAATGGGGCTGCATCGTTTCAAAAAGGGACGCTTTCATCCTTGCCCCGGGGGGTGGGGATAACAAACTCTCATTCTATGTTAACGATGGCGCGTGGAGGTTAACACCCTGGTCGGACCCCGTGGACCTCAACCAGTGGACCCACGTGGCAGGAGTTTACGGAAATACAGACAACATCTTCAAGCTTTACATAAACGGGGTTGAAGCCGCTACCGACAGCTCGAATTACGGTGCTATTAACAATGACCAAGGACACCTCTACATCGGTTGGGACGACGGCCTGGCTAACCGATATTTCAAAGGAAGAATCGATGAGGTAATGATCTACAACACAACACTCAACTCCACCGAGATCGGAGATTACTACAACGATACCTGGGAAGAGCATCTCAAGGGCCACGTCTTCATGGAGAAAACAACCTTCCCAACTGGTATGGTTTCCCAGGCCTACGACCACGGGTTCAACGTTTTAGGTGGAACCGGAATATATACATGGTCCTTGGACTCGGGTCAGATCCCCAGGGGTTTGAGCTTGACTCAGTCCGGTAACATAACTGGAAAACCAACTGAAAATGGCGTTTATTCCTTTGAAATTCGGGTAACCGATACGAACGGCTCCACAACCAAAAGGCCGTTTACCATCATCATCATCGGGAACGAGACCGAGGTGGTAGGTGATTGGGATTTCGATTCTAAAGATCCGGGTCTTGGTTTGGACCTGTCGGGATACTGGAACAACGCAACCCTCCATAACATCGATCAGAACACGAACTCGATCAATGGAAAACTTCGAAAAGGGATCAGGTTGGACGGCGTGGACGACTACATCCGCGCCCCACATTCCACCTCCCTTGGATTGAAGCAGAACATAACCGTGGAGGTTTGGGCCAGGGCGGGATTCGTCGAACCCTATTTCCCACCACAGCCTGAGGATGCCATACCCATTTCCAACCTTACTGCTCTTCAGATGATCGGATCCAGTAGTGAGTATCCCCTTAACGGGTACTACTACCTAACCAACAACATCAGCGCCGGTATAACATATCTATGGAATAACAACAAGGGATTCGACCCTATAGGCAGCAGTGTGCAGGGATTCACAGGCACATTTGACGGCCGGGGATATATCATTAGCAGGCTCTATATCAACAGGCCAACGGAGGATTACATTGGTTTGTTCGCCTATGCCACCGGTGCAAGGATAGTGAACCTTGGGATGGAAGGTGTCGACATCACCGGAAAGGACCAATATATTGGCACTATTGCCGGACGGTCGGCTCATTCCACATTTTTCAACTGCTATGCAACGGGGGAGGTAACCAGTATCGGAGACGATTGGTGGGGCGTTTTTGGTCTGGGCGGAATGGTCGGAGTTTCGGATTACACCGCGTTCTACTCCTGTTACACAGATGTCACAGTGAACTTCTACGCTGAAGATGAGGGATACGGAGCCGGGGGCCTGGTGGGAATGGCGGAGAATGGTCGAATCGAGAATTGTTATACCTTAGGTTCGGTTACCGCCGAAAGAGGGAGCGGTATGATGATGATGTGGTGGAGCAAGGTCGGTGGCATGTTGGGATACGCCCGGTATATGAACATTCTGAATTCCTACGCCGCAGGCGATGTGACCACGGATGGTTACGACTATGTGGGAGGTATGGTCGGGCAGATGTACTTCGGAAGTATTGTCAACTCATATGCCACGGGGAATGTGGACAGTATGAGAAGCGTAGGCGGCTTGGTAGGATCAATATACCTAGCCAAGATAAGTCATTGTTATGCCACCGGAAACCTGATCGGGCTTAGTAATTGCGGCGGTCTTATCGGATATAGCGGAACCTCTACCATCAACAACTCCTATGCCACTGGTTATTTGACTGAGGTCGCTGGAACCTCGTGGGATACTGGTGGTTTGGTCGGAGAACTGTACCAGTCGACCGTTTCGAACTGTTATAGCTACAACAATTGGGTATCAGGAGATTCCAGGGTCGGAGGATTAGTCGGATTGAGATCGGATTCAAATGTCATCAATTGCTATTCCTATGGCTATCAAATATGGGGTTCAACCAATGTAGGAGGATTGATTGGAATGGCTTCGGGCTCTGGAAGCGTGACAAGTTCATACTTCTACAACGGTCAAACCTCCACAAGCCCCGGCGGTGGAACACCCAAATCCAGCGCACAGCTGCAAATGCAATCCACTTATGTTGGTTGGGATTTTGAATTCGATTGGTCCATGGGAGGTCCTAACGGATGGGGGAAGCTGCAAAGGCCTTGGCAAAGACTAGTCCAGAAGGGGGTGTTGACAGTTGCGTATTCCATGCACTTGAACGAGGATGCATCCAAGCTCAAGGTAGGTGTCGGGGCCGAATACCTCAATGTTTCAGTGACGAAGGTCTATGAATGGCACCAGTACGCTATGACATACAACGGGACCAACCTGACTGCTTACATCGATGGTGTCGAAGAAGGGACGCTGGATGTGGGCACGGTGAGCATCTACAACACGGGCGATGTCTTTTTCGGCGGAGTCTTCTCTTATCTTCAGGGTGCCGTGGACGAGGTGAGGATAATAAACGGTTCACTGAGCGCAGCCGACGTCAAAAAGGATCACGACGACGTCCTGAGACCCCCGGAGATCCTTACAGCGGACGTGGTCACGGCATACGAGGACGTGGAGTATCTAGTTGATTACGAAGCTATTGATCTGAACAACGATCCGTTCTACTGGGTACTGTCCACGAACGCACCGTTCCTCTCTATCGATCCCGTGACAGGAGTCCTTAGCGGTACCCCAGACCAATCGCACCTGGGAGACCACTGGGTGAACGTCACGGCGGTTGACCCGTTCACTATTTCGGAACCGCGTAATTTCACATTGACGGTATTGAACACAAACGATGCTCCCATCATCAACACTTTGAATGAGGGGACGGTCCTTGAGGATGTTCAGTATTTGGTTGATTACGATGCCATCGATGTAGACCCTGGTCCAGACACGCTCACATGGACCCTGTTCACGGATGCATCCTGGCTTAGTATGAACAGCACCAATGGGATCCTTTCGGGTACTCCAACCAATGCTGATGTCGGGGTCTATTCGGTCTCTATTGAGGTCAATGATACGACTGTCACCGATAAGACCGAATTTACCCTCGAGGTCGTCAATGTCAACGATGATCCTGTCATCGACACCATCGATGTTACCTCAACACCTGAGGATTCATTCTACTTCGTGGACTACGATGGACACGATATCGATCCGACCGATGATCTGTTGATATGGAACCTTTCATCCAACGCTGATTGGCTTTCCATGGACGAGGACATCCTTTCAGGTCATGCACCTGCCAACGAATCAGGCACATCATATTGGGTGAATGTTTCATTATCTGATGGTCTGGATGGCCTTGTATGGACCAAGTTCTCGCTTACTATCACACCGGTGAACGATGCACCGGTCATCACGTTCGTTCCCGAGATGAACGCTACCGAGGATTCTCTTTACACGTTGAACCTGGCTGCAAGCGATGTAGATGTTCCGGATAACCTTACATGGAGCATGCTCTCCGGTCCAGATTGGCTATCGGTCACAGGGGACGTTCTCGAAGGAACCCCGGAAAATGGTGATGTTGGTACAGCATGGGTGACCATTGAGGTCCACGACTCTGCAGGCGCAAAGGATTCTGTCCTGTTCTCCATTGATGTTACGAATACCAACGATGCCCCTTACTGGACCATTGCTCCGATGGACCAGAACATCACAGAGTTCGATGAGGTCCGGCTCTATGCCAATGCCTTGGACATTGATGTGGGTGACAGTATCACATATTCCATATCATGTTCACCGGCCGTTGCGAACCTATCCATCGATCCGAACACTGGTCTGATAGAATGGCTGGGAACCTCTGCTGGGCTCTATGAGCTCACTGTGGGTGCAACAGATGGTACAGAGGAGATCACAGCACAGTTCTCCATCGAGGTGAACGCTCTACCTGTTGTGGTGGACCCGGAACCAGAACCTGAACCCGAGGAGAACATCACGACCATCGATACGGATACTGATGGTGATGGTATACCTGACTGGTGGGAGGAGTTCTATGGCCTGGACCCCAACAACGCATCCGATGCATCCCAGGACGATGACAACGATAACATGACCAACCTCGAGGAGTACAATGGCAGGACAAGTCCGCTCAAGGACGATACCACATCTGGTGGAGATGGTGGTGATGGTGGTGATGGAGAGGATGGTGAAGGTGGGGATACGTCATCGAACGAGGGCATGAACATGGTGTTCATTGTGATCATCGCCATACTCGCTGTTCTTCTGGTCGTGGCTGTGGTCTTGCTCATCATGAAAAAGCCGGCAGATGGACCGAAAGGTCCTGAGGACGATGTGGATGAGGAACCCGAGGATGAGCCTGACGAGAACCCTGACGAGGTCGAAGAAGACCCCGACGAGGAAATGGATGAAGAGGAGTTTGAGGAGGAGGACGTGGACGATATTGAGGAGGAGCCTGACGAGGAGGAGCTCGAAGATCCAGAAGACGAGGAGGAACCTGACATGGATGAGCCTGAGGTGGATGAGGTTGATGAAGAGGAGTGAAGGATCCCAGTCGTGACAATGAACTTAAAATTGACATCACGTAGCCCAGGTTCGCTCACTACGGGTTCAAGTTCAACAAGAACTCTGTGGATGATTCGCTTGGGTTCCTGGAGTTCTTCTTCGATTCGACCATGGGGTTGCAGGGTTATCAGGAGAAGGACCAGACCGTGATGGGACCGGTGCAGTATCTGGTGTTGGAGCCTGAGGGTGGGGTTAGGTTCTTGGAGGGGTGAAAGCCTACCAAACCACCTTGGTCATTGCCATTTCATGGATAACAGAATCCTTTGTGATTATCGGAGCTGAATCGATCTCGCTTGTGATAGTGATGATCTTATCATGCTGGGACATCTTTCTGTCATCCATAGATAGCCTAGTCAATAACTCATGATCGATCGGTCTGATGGTATAGTTCACAGAGGATCCTAATTCACATATGATATCCTTCATATGAGCTAACACTCCTCTGTTCCTAGCTATGTAGATGGCTTCTGCGACGACGATTGTTGGTAGAAGGATCAAACATTCTCCATTCTCGGCTGATCGAAATATCTTTTGTGCGTTCCTTCCAAGCCTTTGATCATCAGAAAGGAACCATAACCAACTATGTGTATCAGAAACAAAGGTCTTGTAGACCGCCACGACAGCCCCTCATCATGTGTTGAAGATGCTATCAGATGCCTGGTGGAAATCTTCCTCATCGAAACGAACACCTTTGAGCCTGGAAGCTAGCTTGATGTTCTTACCCTTCAAAGCCCGCTTGATAGATTCGAGCTCTTGCTCGACGGACTCGAGGCGGTGGATGAGGTCGGGGTCGGCCATTCTCAATACCATCAGGAACTATGATGGTGGGGGGATAAAAGTGTTTTGTTGTACGATGGGAAACTGATGTTTGTCCTGTCCTTTCAAAAACTATTTTGAGCTATTTCCCGTATCCCTGCTGATGGCAGACACCAAAGGTTCTGGCCCGGATATGAGGATCTCACCCCGAAAGAGGTGGCCCCTGGGCTTTCTTCCGATGGAGTTCGTGGACTCGTTGAAGCGGATGCAGCTTGCAAGCCCAGGGTCCATACTGTTCCTTCTTATCCTCATCTCACCTGTAGTGGTTTGGGTCCTTCACATCCCGGAGTCTGCCCGGGACCCGTTCGTCGCAGTGGCCAAGTTCAACGCGTTCATGGCCATCTCTGCCCTGTCATTGAACTTCGTGCTTGCAACGAAATGGAGGATGTTCGAGAACCTCTTTCTGGGCTTGGACAGGATGTACAGGGCTCACAAGGCCCTAGGTCGCTGCTCACTGTTCTTCATGATCCTTCACCCATTGTTCCTGGGGATCTCCAAGTATCCTGATACAAGGCTCATCCTGACCTACATCTTCCCCATCGGTCCATTGGATGTGACCTTGGGTGTTCTTGCACTCTATCTGTTCCTGATGCTCCTTGTCCTCACAGTGGCTTTGAACATTCCATACCACTGGTGGCACAACAGTCACAAGGTCATGGGCGTGGTCCTGGTCGCTGCAGGGCTTCATGCTTTCTGGGCAGGCTCCGACATCGCCAAGTATCCCATCCTGATGGTGTGGCTTCTTGTCCTGTTCGCAGCCGGTGTCTTCTCCTGGTTGTACATGCTCCTTCTGTTCAAGTACGTGGCCAGGAGGTACAAGGTCAGGCTCAAGAAGGTCGACCTCATCGGTCCTATCACAGAGGTTCATTTCAAAAAGCCCAAGGGTTTTGATTTCCTTCCCGGCCAGTACGTCTTCATAAGGTTTCCGAGGTTCGAGGGTTACAAGGAGCTGTTCCCGTTCTCTATCTCCAGTGACCCTGCCCAGGGCTTCGTCCGCCTCTCCATCAAGAGGAGCGGTGATTACACATCCACCAAGGTCCCGCAGCTCAAAAAGGGTGACAGCGCCATCGTCATGGGACCATACGGCATGTTCGGCAGCGAGTACCTCAAGCACCAGCGGGACATGGTATGGATCGCGGGCGGCATTGGCATCACCCCCTTCTTATCAATGGCCAAGCACGAGTCGCTCAATCCCACGGGAAGGAAGATCCTGTTGGTATGGGTGGTCAAGAACAAGGACGAGGCGTTCCATCACCGGGAGCTTCTGAAGGAGGCTGCCGCCAATCGGAAGTTCCACTACATTCTGTGGTCGTCACAGGACAAGGGCAGGCTGTCCACCAAGGATGTGGTGGATATCTTGGAGCACGAGGATCATGTACGGGACAGGACTGTGTTTCTCTGCGGGCCGCCTACGATGATGTATGGTATATCGAAGGACATGCATAAGATGGGGATACCGTACAGGCGGACCGTGTTCGAGGACTTCAATATGCTGGATTGATTAGAGGATGTGTTCCAGAAACTTATTAATAACCCAGAGCAATGATAGTTCACTGGGTTGAGCATCTTGAGAAGGAAGAACACTGTTTCCGTTATCGCATCTTCTACTCTACTTCTGGTTCTCATGATCCTGTTCGCAGGCTGTGTAGGACGTGAGGGTGAGGTCAAAGATGACGATGAAATCCCCAGAGAAACGACCTATGAGCCGGGTACCTACCCTGTTGTGGAAACGCATTCAGGTCCTTACAATAACAACCTGGATAAGCACTGGTTGTTCAAGATGAACGATTCGGATGCTGCGTATAGGCTTGCGGAGGAGTTCGGGTTGACGATATTGGAATATTCGAATTCCTCGTCTTTGTATCGAGACATCATAAATCACCAATGGAACTGCAGTGATGGATGGAAGATCTTCACACGAAACAGAACCGGTAATATGACCGAGGTAACTGTTGTCACTGGAAATGTTCGGGGAAGTGATGAGGACAACATGGACCAGGCCACCCTTGATGATCTTTCTCTGATCTATGAGCAGCAGTTCGATCTAAGTTCCCCTAATTATCGTGTAGAACATATCCTTGCTCAGACCCCACCATGGGAGAACTTCTATCTTCATGAGTTCAAACCTCAGTTCAGGATAAACCAGGACGAAGTTTTCGATGTTCACTATCAGTCCTTCATGTTCAGTACTGCCGCGGATAATGGGGAGTTCATTTCAGCAAACTTTGAACTCATTTATTCGGATATCTATGAGGTCTTGCCATACATCTCTGTCGAAGAAGCGAACAACATCTCGAAGGATGAGCTGAATACTTCCGAGGACCTTGGTTTCAAGGGAATCAAGGTCAACGATGGTCATGTCTGCTATTGGATGAGATACAGAGAGGTGCTTGGAGAGAAGACCTATGATGATCATGACGTGTATGTCGATGTTCAGAGTGGGGAGGTACACGGGAAGGATATCTTCCACTCAGCTGCGGGGTAACAAGAAGGAGTGGATATGACATGAAGGGACAGTTATTCATGCTTTTCAAGATTCTTGCTCTGACATTGATCGTACTATCTCTGATGGCGGCAGGATGCATCAATTTCGGCAATGATAGTGACGATACTGATGACGGAATAGATGGCGGTGATGGTGGAGATGGAGGCGACACTCGATCTATATATCCGATGGTCAAGGATAGCAAGCTTGAACTCGCGCGTGTAGGTCGTTCTGGGCTTTGGCATGCTTCACCTCCATTGTCGAAAAAGCTAATCAAAGTGTCCACTCTCCGGGGTGCAGTCCAATTGAATGCCGAAGATAATATGTCTACTTTTCTAATATAAATAATGATTTTAGTAAGACTAAACACACATTATATGTAGGAAGAGTGGCATATCCTATTCATGTACGTCCCTCGAGAGATAGAGGGCCAGGTCCAGAAATGGATGGATGAGAAAGAGATAATCGGCATCCTCGGACCACGTCAATGTGGAAAGACTACCATGGTCAAGCACCTCATCGATGAGATGGTATCCAACGACCAGCTCTCTGAAAGCTCTGCAACATACCTGTCTTTGGATGATGAGATGGTACGTTCGAGGTTCATGGAGGATCCAATGGGGTTTATGGAAAGTCTTTTACTTCATGATGAAAAAAAGCATCTTCTGATCTTGGATGAAGTACAGAACCTACCCAATGCGGGGCCTGTATTGAAGGTTTTGTTCGACAGATACTATGAGAAGGTCAAGTTCATCATCACTGGTAGCAGTGGATTGGATGTGAGGAACATTGGAGGTTCTTTGGTCGGAAGAGTGGTCTTTTTTGAGATGTTCCCTTTCTCATTCTCTGAGTTCCTTGTGGCCAAGATGTCAAAGAGGGATCGATATTATCATAAGAATAGGATCGATGTTGGAAAAGGAGATCTTATCGATGGACCACTGTTGATAGATGATCTAAATGATCTATTGATAGAGTACATGGTCTATGGTGGATACCCCAGGATCGTTCTCATGGACGATCTCGAGAAGAAGGAGGTCCTTCTTACCCAACTTGTGACACTGCTTATTGAGAAGGATGTCCTAAAGGTATATGGACAAGCCTATCGTAACGATGCACTCCGTGTCATGAAGTATCTGGCTCACAATTGTTGTCATCTCATCAACAATGATGATGTCTCGAGCCATCTGGGTATCGATATAAATAAGGTAAAACGGACAATGGACATCATGGTATATATCCACGCTATAAAACTTGTCAGGCCATATTTCACCACTCTATCCACAGAGCTCCGGAAGCAACCCAAGGTCTGTTTCATCGATGGTGGGTTCAGGAACGTTCTCGCAGAGGATATGGTCTTTTCACGTGACAAGGGATTCATGCTCGAGAACCATGTCTTCACACAACTTGCAAGGAGCTCGAAGAAGGTCAATTACTGGAGGACCAAAGGGAAGGCGGAGGTGGACTTCGTTTCGGACGGAGTTCCCGTGGAGGTGAAAGCCGGTGGGAAAAGGACAAGGTCGTTGATGTCGTTCATCAGGGCGTATCAGCCGGAGGTGGCGTATTTGGTGGACTACGATGTTGCGAAGGTGGAGGACGTGGAAGGGACGAAGGTGGTGAACGTTCCCGCTTGTTTGTTGTGAGGGCTAGGCGGGGATCGGTAGCAGGTGCTAAGGTGTAGATCGTTAGGAGGAGGGCGTTTTGGAGGATAGATCGTTAGCAATGCTCAATTAGTCAGGTTTGAAAAGAAAAGATGGGGACCAAGGCTACAAACATCACACCAATATGGTCCCCGCGACGTTTTTGGTTCAAATCAAATATAGTCTTTACTGTTCAATCGGAAATTGCCGAAACTTTGAGATAAAGTTGGAATTGAAACCGAAGTTGGTTTCCTCAACGAGTTTCTTATCAAACAAGAATCCTTTAATCCAAGAACACAATCTCACACCCGGTGATGTTATGAGCACATGGACAGTTTTTGATGGAAAGAAGTATTACGGCTATCCCGGAAAGGATGGTGAGGACTGGAGGGAGGGCAAGAGGCCGATCAAGGTGGTTGGGCTGGACCTTCCCACGCTGATGTTGTTGATCGAGGATGGGTTCGAGGTTGGGGAGACAATGACCCTAGAAAGAGTTGAGTGATCATCGCTTCATCCAACGCGTTGGAGATGCTGTTATAAATGGTTATCTTCGCCGATTAGAACAATCGTAACACTCACTTCGCCGTCCTTCGATCTCAATAATTATCATTCCCTTCTTCTTCAGCCTTTTAACATGGTAGTTGACCTTCTGAGCAGACATCCCCGTTTCTCTGCCAATATCTGCCTGACTTATCCCAGGTTTCTTAACGACCGTTGAATGTATGATACTTTGCTGGCTTGTGAGATGGACATACTTGTCCGGATATTTTATTCTCACATCGAAGTAATGTACCTTCTTCCCACGATTTACAGACTTGATCAGTTTCTCCTTTTCCAGCTTCACGATATGATGTGTGAGTGTTCCATTTCTAAGATCGTACGTGTGCTTGAGGTCACTATAGGTGATGGCTGGTTGGGAACATATGGCTCCATAGATGCGGCTTCTGGTCTTGTGATTGAGCAGCTCATCCCTTTGTATCCGGGAATAACATGCTGTTAATATCTTGTAAAAGAGGACCAGAAGGACCTCGTTCTTGTGAACAATGACTGCAATGAGAATAAAGAGGATGGTGAAGATCGGAATCGCTCCAACAATCATGAGCCTGGGATTCGAATCAAACGGATACTCATTATCTGTGGTATGGAGTGTGGCGTTGGTGTCTGGTCGGATGTCTGGATCGGTACCTTGTGGAGGTACGGTCAAAGGGAACCTGTCCCGTGCGTTCATGCCTCCGTCGATGGGGTAGGGAGCGTCTACAATGCCATCGCCGTTGTTATCCGGCGAGGTCCATTCGGCCCAGTGGTTTCCGATGGCTCCGTTGTCCCATTTGTTGGAACCCACCTCGTCCGATGCTTCGACCCGGTCCTCATTGTTGCCGTAGAAGGTGTTGTTGTAGACTGTGTTGTTGGTGGATGAGTCGGTGATCAGGATGCCGTATTGTTTATTGTGAGTGATGGTGTTGTTTGCGATGATGTTGTGGTTGGAGTTGACTGTGAGATATAGTCCATGTCTTGATGTTGTGTTAGAAATAACATTGTTAGAAATGTGATTGTTGTCAGAGGAAGATATTTGGAAACCATCGTTCACGTTATCATTCAAGGTATTATTGAGGAAGGATGTAGTCATGCAATAGTTGATTATTGCGCCATTCTTGTTCCTTTCGATAGTATTGTTTTCAATATACGCATCATTGCAGGATTGCATGTATATGCCTGCTCTTCCATTATTGATAAGGTCATTTCTGCATAATATGAGATTATGTGATTTTCTTATCTCAATCCCATAATCCATTGTCGTTGATTCGACTCTGTTATCATATACTTCAATTGACTGAGAGTTCTTTATCATAACACCTAAGAAATTGTTCATAGAAACGGTGTTATTCTGAATTATCCCTGTATGAACTGAATCGAATATTATTCCATTTGCATGTGATCTAAGATTGCAATGTTGAATCGAGGTTCTATTATATGAGCTATATACAGCAGAGTCGAATTCGGAATCACTGCTTCCTGTGATACTGATGTTGGATACGAGAACGTCTTCAGAGTCGATCGTTACTGTATGACCATCATCTGAGCCTTGAATAAAAACAGCATTTCTGTCCGTACCAACCAACGACAATGACTTGTCGATCACAATGTTCTCGATGTAAGTTCCGGGCATGATAGAAATGGCTGCATCATTTGATGCGTTATCAATCGCTTCTTGAATCTTTGAAAAATCCCCACCTGATTTAGCAACAATGATCTCAGTCGTACAAGTTTCACCCAGGGAAACCTCGACTTGTGGCGAAAGAAGAAAAATGAAGGACGATAACACAAGAAGTATCACCGATCCTCCAATCAGCTTTACCGCTCTATTCATTGTAACATCTATTGAACAATAGTGTATATAATTACATTTGTACAATTTTCGGATAATCAAGCATAGTATGCTTTGACCGTTACACCTCTTATCCCAAGCTCATATGCCGTTGTGACAGAGCAATACAACGTGACTGCAACCATGTCGTAACTCGAACAATCAGTAGCAGTAAATGTCTTCTCATGCCTCTGGGCACTTTTTACATCGGTACTACTGTTCAGAATAGCTGTTGGAGATCCTGAATATGTAATCCCGATGACCTTGGTCATGCTCAGATAGTCATCATTATCAGCATCCTGGACAAGAACCCTTACTCCGCTGACATAGAGCTTCTTGCCACCTCTGTTGGTAGGTAGACATAACATGTACCTAGGATAATGGTTCGTTCCATCAACGTTCTCCATCTGCTCTCCAGATCTCATTGATCCTTCTGGATTGGTTCCCTCGAAAGCACATGGTACCCAGGCTGCATTTGCTGAGCCGATCATGCAAGCCTTGTCGATATAATCCTTCACTGCAGCCTCGGTTGGAACTGCATCGTTTGAATCTCCATCAAGTGTTGTATCCGTAGAAAACTCATTCACGTCCGTACCATGATCTAAGGTCAAACTACCATTAATGACCACGTCCTCGTTGTGTGTATACGTCATACTAAACCCCTCACTGTAGATCATCAAGAATCAGGACCCCATCGTGAAGGAAAGATCCACCTCAAGACCACCGCTCCGCTCGATGCATGATCCAAGTTTTCGCCGCTGATGACCAGATAAAATCAGGGGGAAATGGCTATTAAATCTCATTTGAACAAAAGTTTGATAATCATCCAAACCACAAATTATGCAAATCTCATCACCAATATATCCGTTCTTATAAAGTGAAACAAAGATGGATCATCCGATTTTTGTTCAAATCAAGCTAAATAACAACATAGTTCATGCATTCATGTGATAGTATGCAGTGGCGCGATTCTGATAACCGTGATCCGAAAGTCGTGGAGTGTTCTCAATGGATAATCCTGGATAATTACGAGAACCTCGAATGTCGATCTGGTGTGTACGTCTTTGGTGACATCAACCATCAGGTGAAGTACATTGGAAAGACTGGTCCTGGACGGATGGTTGATGAGATAGAGGACGCTATGCGGCGCAACAAGGACTATGGCGCGGCGAAAGTGAAGGCGTTGTACACAAACTCTGACAAGAATGCCTGGTTGCTTGAGATTCAGTTGAGGCAGAAGTATAAACCACTCAATAATCTGATCTGATAATGGTAGAGCGTGTATCTGTAACTAACAGCGACTAAGCGGGGCCTTGCATTGGGTCCATGGGTGTTGTAGATCGAACAAAAACTAGTTTTCTTCAAATCGTTATAAAAACCCGATTTATGTCCGATTTCGGTTTATATTCATACGGCTACATAGTATTGTCTTATCAAGGCAGGATATGGAAATGGCAGAAAAAGAACGGTCGTCAAACGATCAAAGATCAGATAGTCATAACCCCACGAGCTCAGAACACCAGGCGTCTATGGATAATCGAAGCAATCAGATGAATCCGAACAATAGCGCCTACCATCGGTCTCGAGGCAAGTGAGTGTTATATATTGAGACCGAGGTACTTACTTCGGTCTCATTTTCCTTTTTGGTGAAAGAATGAATGACATCGATATCCTTTATGAATCCAACAAATATTCCAAACGATTTTTCTATTATGAAATTCGCCGTAAGGTGTATACGATCCATCAGCTGAATCGGTCCTCTGAGGCTGATCAAAAGAAAATATTATCAGGATACTTACGATCTGAGTTATTACAAAACCGAATAATGATCGATCCTGGTTTTAATAGATATATACGAAAAGAGATCAAGAAGGTGTCTTGGACTGGAAACCATCAGGAAACATTGGCTGTGATGATTTTTGTGGATCTTTTACTGACAAAGACCGCATCGAGAAAAGATATTTCTCGGGTGAGTAAATATCTGCAACAAACCGGTCATAATGGATTGACATCACGACAACAGGATCGTATAATGAGAGATTACTATCCAGAATTATTTATTGACCCACATGGATCAAATGATGTTTCCACCCATGATCACCGGGAGAGCCCATACGCTACTGTTTTCTCTGGATTACCACCAATTGAATCATGCGGAATAGAACTTCTGGACGATCTGATCTCACTTGAGAAGGCAACTAAGGCAGTAAAACTTCCACAAGATCATGTAGAACATGCCATAAGTATCCATACTGGAATTCGATTGATAAATCCTGAAGAGATAGAAGGTGTTATTGAGTTTCATAAATTCACAAAAAAGATCGTTCAAGCGATAGAAGATCTAGACATAACAATCGATGAGGAGCATATGGGTCTTGCAAAGTCTATTCGAGAGGGAACGATGTTAACAGAAGAATTCTACTATTTCACCCTAATGGCAACGATCATACGATGGTTCTGTAAGAAATCTGAACAGGAGCAATTGAATCTTCTAAAAGGATCACACCCATATAGATTGACCAAAGATGATATCAAGCGTTCTTTACAAAAAAATCTTGAATGGCAGAGAGGGCAACCGCGAAGTGTTGTCGATTACTCGATAAGAGGAGCATATAGCCTGACAAGAATTGGAAAGCCCCTCATCGCTATCGAATTGTTGAAGGAAACATCAAAGGTGTATGGAATTGACCAGACCGATCGGGCTCTTTGCCATCATCACATCGGGGATATTCAACGCCAAGGCAAGCATTATAAAGCAGCGCTGACAGCCTTTCTTGAAACATGCCGATCATATAACTCGATCAATGATGAACTTGAAGTTGGTGTAACGAACGGATTCATTTCTGAGATCTATATGTACCTAGAAGCTACGAAGAAATCGGAAAAGCATTGGGAACTAGCGATGTCTTCTATCCACAAAAGTCAGGCGACCGTCCGATATACCGCGAAATGTTGTTTGATCCTGTCGAATTGTGCAATTAGGATGGAAGATGAAAAGAAGGACCGGCAGATCCTAGAGATCGGACTTGAGATAGCGAGTAAGTTACGAGATGAAAGTTATATGAAGTATTTCAATGAGAGATTATTGGTCCTTAATTCAACAGCGGACTATCAATACTATAAGAAAGAGATAGCGAAGATGAAGGCTCCAGAGATCGTCGAGACATTCAGCTCTGGGTTTGGGGATTTTATACCGATAGTTCCAGGTGTGAATAGACATACTTAGGTGAGGATTGGTAGCAGCTGCTAAGTTCGCTTTCGTTAGTGAAGGCGGGTTCAGGGGGGAAGGTCGGTAGCGAGATATGACCAGATCTGTATCGTATATCGCTAACGAAACCTGACTAATCAGGTTGGAAAAAGGACGGGGACCAAGCTACCAACATCACACCATCATGGTCCCCAGGTATTTTTTGTGCTCGTGTATATAAACCATTTACTGTTCTAATGGAAATTACCGGAATCTTTAAAGGCAGGGGTATTTCCAAAGGAAATAACATTTCACATACGTGTGCAAATCGAACCAATAACCTTTTAACACACAACCTTCTCCTTATCTTGATGTTCTACGTCTGGGGATACTGTGAAGGCTGGGAGATGCCTGAGGTCATCATACTCGACAGTCACGGTGTGTATCGTTGGATAGCAGACGGTGAGATCGATCTGAGACGCTACAGGTCCTGGGCCCCATGGTATGGTCGGAAGATGTGATGGGGCCGACGTGACCGGGCAGGATGGGTTGGGTGTTGGAGCTTTGTGATGAGTTCTTATTATCCAATTTTTGTTCAAATCAAGGTATAAGTGATGGTGATAATCGCTCTCTATGGTCCCCTGTGGAACCCGGGCTTGCGTCTCCAAACAGGTTCGTGGGGGAAGTGGGGGGCCAGTCGTTTCGTTGAGGGCCTTTGAGTTGTAGAAATGAAGTAACTGAGGGTGAGGAAATGAAGAGAGTCAATGGACTGATTGTAATGTGTTGCATAATCGGATCAATGGTCATGCTTCACCTCCATTGTCGAAAAAGCTAATCAAAGTGTCCACTGCGCGGGGTGCAGTCCATTATCAATCTTCCCACCGGCAAATGTTATCTGAGAAACTGTCCCTGTGGGGACAAATAGCTACTAACTACGATGGGCTTGAAAAGATATCTTCTCCTGATCACAAGTGCGTCCTCCGACCCCATTTCCACTTTCACCCACCCCACCTGTCCAACCTTATATCCCTTTTGATCTATCCATTCCACGGAGAAGATCGATAACCATGCTCGCTGAACCAAAACACCCCATCAATCAGAAAGTTCTTACCTCCTGTGACCAATCCCCCGATCGGACATCGACCTCGGGGACCAATAGAATGATGCGGAACAACCAGAAGGCCTTGCTTTACCTCATCGAGAGGACATCACCAGTCAACAAGATGGAACTTGTAAAACTGATGTTCCTTGCTTCAAGGGTGGCCAAATTCTATGACTTCGTTCCGTACAACTATGGCCCCTTCTCGTTCGAACTGTATAGAGATCTCTCATCTCTACAAGCTAAAGGATTCATCGCAAGCGATGATGAAAAGATAAGCATCAAGCAGACATCGCTGATGTCCCCGAAAGCACCAGTCCGAGCTACTATCGATACAACCCTTAAAAAGTTCGAAGGCATGGACCAGGACCACCTCCTAGAGCATGTTTACTCGAACTATCCTGAGTATACGATATTCTCCAAGTACAAGTGTTGTCAGGATTATTCAAGGGACGAGGTTGGTATCACGACCATCGGTTACGAAGGTATATCCTTCGACGCATTCCTGATGAAGCTTATTCAGAACAAGGTCCAGATACTGGTTGATGTCAGACGCAATCCGTTCAGCATGAAGTATGGTTTTTCAAAGAAGCATCTTGTCAACAGTCTATCAAAACTCGACATCAGGTACATACATGTGCCACAGCTTGGTATAGAGTCTGGAAAGCGAAAGGACCTTAGGATGTTCGAGGATTATCAAGCCCTTTTCAAGGTCTACAGAAAGGATCTTGGGAGCAAGAAAGCGCATTTGATGGACCTCATAGATAAAGGCCGAGAGCACAAGATCGCTCTGATGTGCTTTGAGGGAGATGTTTCTTATTGTCATAGAGGCCAGATAGCAGACTGGTTGAGAGAGAACGGTTGCGAGGTAACGGATATATGACATGGGAAAAGAAACGAGTTCTGATCACAGTCAAAGCTTATCCAGAGCGCAGTAAGAAACATGGTACCGCTGTATGCACAGCTGGCATCACTGATGATGGTGAATGGATCCGCCTCTACCCATTGACGATGCGATCATTTTCTGAACCTGGTAAGATCTCAAAATATGACTGGATCGAGGTTGAGTGCAAAAAAGCCAGTGAGAAATTAGGTCGGAAGGAGTCTTACAAGGTCAAAGAAGAGTCCATTCGGATAGTTGACAGATCACTTTCTACAACATCACCCAGAGGTACAAAGGATTGGAACGGTAGAAACCGGATAGTCATGCCTTTACTAGCTTCTTCTATCGAAGAGCTATCTGAGAGATTTGATAGAGATAGGACCTCCCTTGGACTGATAAAACCCAAGGAGATCATCGACTTTTCCCATGATGATGATCTGAAGATATATACAAAAGGTGGAGATCATATCTTGAACCTGAGTGGTCAGAAGATCCCTATTATTACTGAGATCCCCCATATATTCAGATATAAATTCATATGTAATGGATGCAAAGAAGGAAAGAAACATAGCATGACATGTGAGGACTGGGAGCTATTGGAAGCTTATCGTTCCTGGGGTTCACAATATTCCGATGTGGACGAACTTTGGGAGAAGCTGTATCATAAGTTCCTATCTAACATGATGAAGAACCATAACCTATATTTCTACATGGGCACAGAAAGCCAATATGGTCAGTGGTTGATCATTGGATTGTACTATCCTCCTAAACAGATCAGATCCGGAGATGGTCTCTCATCAGATCAACAGTCGATATTTGATTTTTCATAAGAATCAACCCCGTTAACTTTATCTCCCCACACCCCCATCCTCCCCCTGGAGTGGTGATCCGCATACCTATCGACTTCAGTCTGACCCAGACCGATGACATCATCTACATCAAGGCCAAAGGCTCCGTCGTTGACGTCAAGGACTTCGAAGATTACGCAATGCGCATGCACGAAGTCGTGATGACCACAGGCCTTCGAAAGATCATCGTGGACGAGAGTGAGGCAGATTACCAGCTCTCCATGATAGAAAGCTACGAGACCGGGGTCCTCGTCTCCGAGAGATCACCCACGAACCTCAAGGTCGCCGTTATCACCACCGATGAAGGTCTCGAGCAGGCCAAGTTCTGGGAGAACGTAACCGTTAATCGTGGAATACGTGCAGCAGTGTTCCTCACGAAGGAAGAAGCCGAACAATGGCTACAGTGACTGCAAAATCTTTATACTCCAGGGTACCGTTTCTTCTAGTGGAGTGGTGAACAGCGTGCCGTTGGAATACTCCTCAGAAGTAATCGGAGATATCTATAAAGTGAACGTCCAGGGTCATTGTGAGAATCTTGAAGAGTTCGCATTGTATACTGAGAACGTCCTTAGAATGGTCGAAGAGGCAGGTAGGAACAAGATCATCATCGACATCACGAAGGTTGAGACGAGATTCGGGATCCTCGACAACTATGAGTCAGGTATGATAGTTGCAGATACAGCACCTCCCAAGCTCTTCATCGCCGTGATAGATCTTGAAGAGAACCTTCAGGATGCGAAGTTCTGGGAAAATGTAACCGTCAATCGTGGCGTCAAGACCAAGGTCTATTCCTCGGTCGATGAAGCCAAAGCATGGCTCTCCTAATCAATGATCTTCAAGCCCTGCTCCTTGGCATACGCATAGGCGTCCTCGTCCCGAACAAATAACTTTCTGACGACGAACTCGACCTGTACACCATCCCAATCTATCATCGGACTAGCCGACACCCCATCACCACCAATCTCTATGAGATGGAACTTCGGACCGTCAGCTGCAGCTGCCGCGCATTTCTCGCAGTACTTGGCACCCTTTTTACAGTGGAACGGTATCATCTTGACGATCCTGGGTTTGACGTCCATTTCAGGCTCCTTGATGCCTGCTCGGATCTTTTCTACGGCAGCTCTAGGTGCGTCCACGTTCCCACTTGAATAATACTCGTCTGCAGCTGGGTTCATGATGGCATCTATCTCATCCTGGGATAGGACCCCTGAGTCAGATGTGTTTGATGTTTCCTCACCACAGCTCATGCACTGGTAACTATCTCCACGATCAGACAACTCACCACCGCAATGGCAGCGTTTCTTCTCATCAAGCGACATCGAGATAAGGAAAGATTCCCAGACAAGGATCTTCGTTGACAAGTCTCCCGGCAATTACTTCGAGATAACAGTGATACCAGAGAACGTGGTAGCCACCAAAGTCTTGTCAATGTATGCACCGGAGAGATTGTTGGACCCGAAGCTTCGCAAGTTCCTGCTCAAGAAGATGGATGGAACCCCGGAAAAGAACTTCAAGAGTTGAACTCCTACCTCAAAAAGAACGGGTACGATACGAGGGTGTGACCAAAACCCATATCCCAAACCTATGCCATCCCGAACGTATGTCTAGAGTAGATCGTTATGGGGTGACCATCGACCCCATCCCCGTCACAGTCGAGAACGTCCTCGCAGTCACTGTCCTCATGGAAGGCGGTGGCATCAAACCACGCTGGTGCGAGCTTGTCTTCGACCACGCGGACGATACTGTAACAAAGGGTTACGTCGAATCAAAGATCTTCAGGATCAAGCATTTTGACATTCCGGTGGACAAGATGAGCTGGGGGAAAAGGAAGATGAAGATAACCCTCAGTGAGCCTGGTACGTTCATAGGACTAAAGGACGGAAAGCCTAGCGTTGTGAAGTATAAGGATTGAGTCCTTATTGATCATGATCGATATCACTTAGAGGTGTCGATCGACCATCCTCGTGATCTCGGAGACCTTCCCTGACGAGTCGTTTTTCTTCTGGTGTTAGCAATTCATCGTCGATATCCATATGCTCCCGAATAAGGCGAACCTCTCTCCGTATCGATCTCAACTCTCTCAAGACCTCTTTTTCTAATTCAGGATTCATTTGTATGCCTTCTTTCGCGGTAAAACAGCTATCACTCTGATAGTAGTGTCATTGATCTCAACGATGATCCGCCATGTACCCACTCGTATTCTATATCTATTACCTGTAGAGACCAGTTTCTTGACATCAAGATCTTCAGGGAACTCAGAGAGCCCTGCCAATGTTTCCTTGATCCTTTCTTTATGATCAAAGGGAGCCTTTTTAAGTTGTTTCAGGGCTTTCTTCTCAACTAGAACATCATATGTCATCGATAACATCCTCTAGTCGGTGGAACTCTAACTTGCCAGCCTTCTTTCTTCGAATATAGTCAAGAATGGCTTCAAGCTCGTCCTCTTCTGGTATCGATTCTTCGATGGAAAGCATTCTTTCAATGTGATCTAGCTTGGAAAGGACAAGGTCCATCTTCTTTTCAAGATCCTCGGATGCCATGATGCTAGATTCAATTTCATTGTATAAATAGCTCACTTCGTAACACCTCTCATTGGGTTGAAGCATTGAATATGAGCATATAAAAGATGACAGCAGGGGTCGCCGAAAGTCCGAAAGCTGTACCAGAAATCCTATATATTTCCGGCTCCAATATATTCTTGGTTGAGTCGATGGAGAGACATCCAGATGCTGTCCCTGCTGCAGTAATGGGTATCCTAAGCCTAGTACTGTGCTTCCTGGTGTTCGTATCGATACCGTTGAGCATTCTTGCTATCAAAAAGAGCAAGAACGCGAGAAAGGAGATCGACTACGCAGGCGGAGGATTCTCTGGGATCGGTTGGTGCTACACAGCGATGTTCACGGGTCTTTTGGGCATCGTGATGAGCATCCTCGTCATTTTCTTCTTGATAGGTGCTGGAGCAACGACCGCGTTTTTGTACACTCCGACGATCAAGGACCCATTGGACACCGTCGGTTCTTTTATCCCAACAGGTGAAGAGAACGAGGTCGTTACAGCACCGAGACTGCAGCTAAGGATAAAGGATGCTGCAGAGTCAGCAACTGGAGCTGACACAGACAGCGATGGTTTGTCTGAGTTCATAGCTAATGATGTGATCATAGCGATCACCCAGATAGGCGGTGACGAGATCGACTGGAGCGATTTTGATGTAGCGATCATGGCCTGGGGATGGGAAGGGTTCCGGTCCTTGGGTCCGCACAAGATAAATGGTGTTGATTGCACATGGCAAAACACGGTAACCCGTACAGGTGATATCATCACCTTCAGATGTGGAGACAACTATAATCTTAACACAGGAGCTCTCATCGACGTTATCGTCAAGTACAACGGTCTAGCCTCGTACAAGGAAGAAGCAGTGATAGTACGGTGATCCCATTGTTTGAAAACAGCAATATACACATACACCCTTTGCCTTCTCGGGTGATATCATCTCAAGGCATCCTCGTTCCTTGCCATCTTTGGTCCTGGGCATCACATCATTGGTGACCTGCTGGACCATTTTCATTGGATTTATCTGTGGGGTTCTGGCAGTTCTCTTTGGTATGAGCAGCCTCAGTGATATCAAAAAGGACGCGACCATCGAGGGAAAAGGGATGGCTCTAGCAGGTGTGAGCACAGGTGTTCTAGGATGCATCGTAAGCCTTCTGGTCCTTCTACCGATCATAGCCTCTTTGATACTGTTCATTTGGACCACCAGGGTTCCTGATAACCTCGATATTGATGGTCCCAAGATCTCACTTCATATCACGGATGCTCCCGGGTCAGCCACATTGGGTGACACTGATGGGGACGGTAATCCTGAGTTCGATTTTGGAGACGAGGTCATCAAGATTGAGCATAAAGGCGGAGCTAACATAGATTGGCGTAATTACACCGTTTGGATGGAGGTCCCAGGAACTGATCTCAAGATACACCTTGATGCGTCCTCCATCAACGGGAACGATTTCAGTGCTTCGACCAATTACATGACCAAACCTGGGGACAGTATCATTTTCACCATGAGTGGTAAACCAGGGAAACCAAACTTCGTTCTAAACTCTGGAGACCGAACCGAAGTTTCTGTTCACACAAGGAAGATGGAGATGGCATATGTCGACCACACCGTGCATGTAGAATGAACTCCCGTTCTAATTCGTAATGAGACTTTATTGATCAAGCGTGCTATGATATGATTGATAAGTAAACATACAGAGCAAATAGTAAGGTTTTTAGGCTACCGTTTACATCTTTTTCTATGGAGAACGACAAAAAGAAGAAGAACTGTTGGGAGGTCATGAAATGTGGCCGTGAACTTGGAGGAGAGAATGCCGATGAACTAGGTATTTGTCCAGTTGCTAAAGCTGATGACCATGATGGCATTAATGATGGAAAGTGTGGAGGGCGAATATGTTGGTACATCGCTGGATCATTATGTGGTGGTCAGGTTCAGGGAACGTTCGTTAAAAAATTCCTGAATTGTCTAAAATGTCCATTCTATCTCCAAGTATCGGAAGAAGAGGGACGGTTTTTCATTTCTATACCTGATGACGAGAAGGAATGTGATTCTGAGTAACCCTCCCCCGCGTCACTCTTCGCCCCTTTAGATATATCTACTTCCATGGACATCTCGGTCCCCATGTCAAGACGTGATGGTCTTCTCAATATCGGATGGTTCTCCATGATAACCAGGCTCAGCAAGCGAGCCCTAAGGCTATACGATGAGAAGGACCTTCTGAAGCCTGAGTTCAAGGAGATAACAGGCTACAGGTACTACCACTACGAACAGATACCGATGGCCATCAAGCTCAAAAACCTCAGTGACCTCGGCTTCGGCCTCTGCGAAATGAAACAGATGATGGAGGCTATCCAAACCGAGGACCAAGGAAAGTTCGACGATGTAGTTCAACAACACATACAGAACCTCGACGCAGAGCTCAAGCGCATGGAAGAAGTACGGGGATCACTAGAAGATGGAAGTTTCATGAAGGTTGTTAACATGGAAGAGAACACCCCTGAGATCAAGGAAGTGGCGGCCATCAGGGTCGTCAGCAAAAGAGAGATAGGAAGCTACGATCCCACCATAGGTAACCTCATCATGGCCGTCTGTTCAACCGTAGGTAGACAGCAACTCTCCAACCCGGACCTGCAGTTCACTGGCCCGCCCATGTCCATATACCACGACAACGAGGACAAGGCTGGCTGTGACGACGCGGACATCGAGGTCTGTGTACCGATAAAAGGACAGATCGAAGTAGACAAAGATATGGAGGTCAAGACCCTCCCAGCTATGAAGATGATATCCATCATCCACAAAGGCCCCTACAATCAGGTAGGCGAAGCCTACGCTGTAGCGTTCAAATGGATGAAGGAGAAGGGATACACTGTCAACGGTCCCTGCAGGGAACTGTACCTCAACGACCCCAAGGATGTGGAGGAAGCAGACATCCTCAAGGAGATACAGATCCCGTTCAAGTGAGGGTCACAGCACCCTCACTTCACTTTTCTTTTCACAATGGTTAAATAACAAGTATCATGTCCACGAGACGATGGCAAAATTGAACTGCTGGGAGTTTCACAAATGCAGCCGTGAACCTGATGGCAACAAGGTGGACGAGCTTGGCCCCTGTCCAGCTCCTAACAGTAAAGAGTTCAACGGCATCAACGGTGGGACCAACGGTGGTCGCGTCTGCTGGTACATCTCTGGTTTTGACAGTGATGGTTCCTGCATCAGATGCAAAAGCCTCGCCCACTGCGTCAAATGCGAATTCTTCCATAAGGTATCTGAAGAGGAAGGACGCTTCTTCAAGCTCATCCCCGACAGATGAATCTACATATACCAATACTGCTTATCTATCCTCATGGAGGGTGAACAGCCCAGCACAGAAGAGCTGTCCGCCGTTGAGGACGAACTCGATGAAGTAGAGGGCATGCCAGAGCTTGAAGACCTTCCTGAGACAGAAGCTCCGGTTGAACAGGATGAGTTACCATCCGATCCTCAAGAGACCGAGACCCAAGCTGTGCCTGGGTACGATCCTTCACTGGAGTACACTCCACCATCAGAGGAGATGTTCTCGGAACAGTTAAGCGAGGAGATCGTCGAGGAAGACGATGGCATCATCATAGATGAACCAGAGACACCTCCTCCTCAAACTCCCCAGCTTGAGTGGCCTCCAGGACCAAGACCACAAACACCCTACGCTCCAGCATCCCTGGTCCTTGGCATCATGTCCATGGGTTCTGCTGTGGCCGTGGTCGGTTCCATCGCTTCGCTCATCATCTTGATAATGTTTTCTGCACTGGGTGGGGACATGGGACCCAACGATATCGAGACGTGCTCCTACTGCTGCGGGACCAATTTCTTCTTCCTGCTTTTCGGTTGTTCAATGGGTATCGGTGGCATCGTCACTGGCATCAAGGCCATGCGTGGAGTGTCCTACGGCTTGAGAGGAAGAGGCAAGGCCATCGCAGGCATCGTCCTTGGTTCCATTGGCTCCGGTGGAATGATACTGCTGATAGTACTGCTGCTGTTCTTCTCGTTCACAATGATGACCGGACTCATGCTGTAGGGTCTAGCTTTTATCTTCACACGACCATGACCGAGCATGGACAATGTAGTTATCATCCACGAGGAAGGACCAGAGACACCCGATGATGAACTGATCCAGATAGTTGACAAGGCTCTCAAAGAAGGTGGTGACCTTGGAGCCTATGGTGACCTGAGCTATGGACTGGAAGAGCTCACAAAGGACTCACGGATAACCATAACCGAGACCACAGAAGAGATCTATGTCGACATGGCCCCCACCTCCGGGGGAGGTCACGATTTCAGTTTCGATATCAACAAGTCAACTGGCAAGATGGACCCAAACTCCGTATGCATCGGTGAGATCGAAGAGGAAGAAGAGGATTAGTTTCATCCTAAGCTTGCCGTGAACACTAAGAACATCAATCTTATAAACGACCCCATCAATGCATACGCATGAGGGAGTGGGCCATCATCCCTGCGTTATCGCTTCTTGTACTTCTCATACCAACAGCCCAGGCTCATTCCCCATCCTCTGTAACCCTCACCTACGACCAGGACACGGACATCCTCAACGTAACCATCACCCACTCGGTGGCCTCAACTTCCACCCACTACATCGAGAAGGTGGAGGTCTACGTCAACGACGCCCTGGTCCATGAGCAGGACTACACATCCCAACCTACCACTAGCGCATTCTCCTACGAGTACACGATAATGGCAGGACCCGGGGATACCATCAAGGTGGATGCCACCTGCAACCTCGCTGGAACGGACTCGGAGACTCTCATCATCCCGGATGACACTGGTCTTCCAACAATAGACATCATGCTTTTCCCCCAGATAACGAGCATCGATGAGGAGACGTCCCAGGAGTTCGAGGTCCACCTCTCATCCGACTCCACATCCTTAGAAGGTGCTGAGGTCACAGCGATAGGGGATTGGAGCAGCGGGTTCGACACAGAGGACGATAGCGATGGGATGTACTCGTTCACCTACAACGCTCCATCGATCTTCATGAACTTCACAGAGGTCCTGAGAATAACTGCCTCAAAGACGGGCTACAAGACAGCTTACTACAATCACACCTTCACCATCGTCGATGTTCCGAACACGAAAACAGAACCCGATAACCCGAAGCAAACCCTTGACGGCGTCATCTCCGAGTTCGAGTACGAACACACAGCGTCCTTTGGTGACGGTAAGGTCACCTACCACTGGCTTATCTCTGGCACCATGATCAAGATGGCGATGGTGGGCCAGACCGATGGTTGGGTTGCGATCGGGTTCGACCCCACTACAGCCATGAAGGGCGCGGACATCATCATTGGTTCTGTGGACTCTGAAGGGAACGTCCTGGTCGAGGACACCTACGGAACAGAACCCTTCGGTGACCATCCATCGGACATCTCCTTAGGAGGCACAGATGACATCCTTGCCTTCGGCGGCACCACCGATGGCTCCATCACCACCATCGAGTTCGAACGAAAATTAGTGTCATCCGATGGATTCGACAAGGACATCCCGGCCGACGGAAAGGTCAAGATCATATGGGCCATCTCCGGCGGTGACGACTTTGTCCAGGGCCACACTTCCAGAGGGACAGGTGAGATCAACTTCGGTTCTGGAGAGGCAGAGGACACCACCGCCCCGAACCTATGGCCGGTCCATGCTGGCTTCATGATATTGGCTCTGCTCTGTTTCGTCGGTGCCCTAGTGATGGCTCGGTTCAAAGGCAAGAATGACTGGTGGATGAAGGCCCATCACGGCCTGATAGTCGCCGGAGGGATCTCTGGCGTTCTAGGCATCATCAACGCTTTCGCAATGCTTCAGGGACAGGGTCACTTCAGGGTTCCACACGCTTACCTTGGAGCGTTGGTTGTCCTTCTTCTGATAACAACAGCAGTGTTCGGTATCCTGATCACAAAGGTTGGGGATAAGGCACAGAAGATAGGCACCACCCACCGCTGGTTCGCCCGAGTGATCCTGGTCCTGATGCTGTTGACCATTATCGGTGGATTTGCCATGGTCATGGGGCTCATATAGGCCTCCACACTGGAAATCTCACCGAAGGTTACTTTACTACCCACATTGTTGAAAGAGTGGATATCGTGCCGGACCTTGTGTGGTATGCTAGCTATGGCTCCAATCTGAGCCTCAACAGGTTCATGTGTTACATAGTCGGAGGAAGGCCTAGCGGCTCCACCCATTCTCACCAGGGATGTACTGACAAGACACCTCCTCTGAACGACAGGAACCTGGTCATCCCCCATAAGCTGTATTTTTCAAAGAACTTTCCAAACTGGGAGAACAAAGGATGTGCGTTCGTTAAAGCCCAGACTAACCCCAAGGTCGTCACTTTGGGCAGGATGTACCTCCTCAATCCGACACAGTTCATCCAGGTCATCAGGCAGGAGTCCGGGTTCGAACCATCAGACCCCCACCTCGAGATAAACCTCACTAAGGCCATGCGCAACGGGCAGTATATGGTGGAACCACCACACTTTGCCAGGAACTATGGTCGGGTCATGTACCTCGGTGACGACGAAGGCTTCCCGATCTTCACGTTCACAGCGAAGTGGAATGATGATGAGATAGTCCTGAACCCTCCGGGGGAGCGATATCTCAACACTATCCGGACAGGGCTGAAGGAAGCTTATGGTATCTCGGATGATGAGATAGAGCGTTATCTGCAGCACGCTGAAGGCTACTTGCCAGGAAAGAAGAGAACGAAATGATGCAATTCTTGGCAAGTCCGCGCGACGAGATCGCCATCGACTGTCTGACGCGGCTGGATCGCAAGGTTTTCGATACATTGTCCCTGACGTAGGAAACCGCCGCGGACTTCTAAGTAATTATATACACCAACACTCGTATTCCCCAGCGATGCGTAGGATAGACAAAGATATCTTCCTGGACGCTTTGGTTTGTCCAAATCTTGCCTGGATCAAGAGGTCTGGCAGGTACCCACAGCTTCTGACACCCGGAGAGCGTTACCGCATCGAAGAGGGCATTGGTGTCCATGAGTTCGCCCACGAGCTCTTCCCAGAAGGTGTGGAGATCATCGAGCGGGACATGACCATGGCCGCAAAGGCCACCCAGGATGTCCTTGGCGATTACGACATCATGTTCGAGCCAGCCTTCCTTGACGAACCATTCGCGACCAGAGCCGACATCCTGGTCAAAAGGGGGGCTGCATACAAGCTCATCGAGGTCAAGACCTCAACAAAGGAGAAGCCCATCCACATCGACGACATGGCGTTCACGCTGATGGTGCTGGCAGCCAACAACATCAAGATAGACAAGCTGGAGCTGTGGATCCTCAACCCGGACTACAGGCTTCACATGTCGGATGAGAAGCTGTTCAACAGGCTCGATGTTACAGAAGAGGTCATCTGGCGTTCAAAGCTGTTCGAGACCCTGAGGGCAGACATAGACGAGGTCACGTCCGAGACCGATCTTCCCCTGCCTATATTCAAGTGGGAGTGCAAGGGATGTCCATACAACGAGGAGTGCTTCCCGTTCAAGTTGAAGAACCATATCTTCACCCTGCCAAACCTGACCCGGGAGAAGTTCGAGTCCCTGGTGGAGGCCGAAATAGTTCGTATCGAGGACATCCCGGAAGGCTTCAACCTCTCCCAGCAGCAGAAGATGGTCAAGGACTGTGTGGACACAGGTAAGATCTATGTCTCGGACTCCCTCAAAAAGGACCTGAAGAAGATCAAGTGGCCTGCATACTACCTTGACTTCGAGACCGTCCACACAGCCATCCCGCTATACCCGGATGTGGCACCCTACGAGCAGGTGGTCACACAGTTCTCCATCTACAAATGCTCAGAACCTGGAAAGGTGGTGGACCATCACGAGTACCTTGCACATCCCAAGAGGGACAGAAGGAGAGAGCTTGCCCTAAGGCTCATCAGGGACCTTGAGGACGAAGGCTCTGTCATCGTCTACTCAAGCTTCGAGAAGACCATCATCAAGGGGCTCATCGAGCTCTATCCGGACCTGAAGCGGGAGCTCAATGCCATCATCGACAGGATAGTGGACCTGTATGGGATCTTGCGAAAGGACTTCTACCACCCTATGTTCAAAGGCTCAATATCCATCAAGAACGTCCTTCCGGTGCTGGTCCCGGATATGACCTACGAGGACATGGAGATCGCATCGGGTGACTCTGCCATAGCTGCTTTCGCAGACATGGCCAGAGGAAGGTACGACCAGAAGGAGTGGGACCATATCCGAAGAGCACTACTCGACTATTGCGGTCATGACACATTGGCCATGGTCAAGATCCACCAGTCCCTTTTGGACTTCGTATGAGGTCCACAACGATAACTTCTGCTGTGGAACCTATCCTCATAGGCGGCCCCCAGACACCTGTACCGTTTCCCGTGTAGAGCATGGTCTTCCCCTCCCGCACTTCGCCCTTCCAGGCTTTCTTGAACACGGCCATTACCGCATAGCCGAAGGGCCAGAGCTGACCGGAATGTGTATGCCCGCAGAGCATGACCTCCGCTCCATGCTTCACGGCGATGTCGAAGTTCAAGGGTTGATGCTGCAAAATAACAACGGGCAACTTCGGGTCCACCTCCTTGAGAAGCCTTTCCATGGCCTCCCCTCTATCTCCGAAGAACGAGTTCCCCTGGGGATCTTCCAATCCCAGGAACTGGACCTGATGTTTCTTGTCCACAACTATCCTGTCCCGGACCATCTTGGCTCCGCACACGGATAGGAACTTGCACGAGTCGTAGATGTTGGTAATGTACTCATGGTTACCGGTAACAGCATAGGTGGGCTTGTGAGTGAATAGCATGTGGAAGTTCGGACGCCACGCCCACATGAGCTCTGAGTTGATGTCGAGAATGTCCCCCAGGCACAGGATGATGTCAGGCTTCTCGGCCTTGACGATGGCCCGGACCATGTCGAAGTAACGCGGTCCGAGGATGGTCCCGATGTGGGTGTCTGATATCGCCACCAACCGCACTCTTTTCTTCTTGAGCCTGGGTGTCCTGACCTCGAGCCTGGTGACCTTTATCCGACGTGCCCACACCATCCCCCATGCGACGATGTCCACCATTAGACCGAAGGTAGCAACCACCACCACGATCCCCCACTTGTCCACAAGCTCCAGGTTCCCAGTAACTGCGAAAGGAATGAACGCTAGCGCAAGGATGCCTGAGAACAGGAACGCATAGAAGTATGCCCCCATCACCACCCAGGATGCTCGATGGTAGATCCGGGAGATGATGTTGTTACGGATATGGCCATAGAACCAACCCCCGAGCATCCAACCGGTCACGAGGATGTAGGCTGCGATCATGACAACAGTGCCGATGAGACCCAGGCGGAGCCACAGCCAGAACCCGATGAACGACACCGCGTTCCAGATGGCCATGGTCACGACTATCACGCCGATGAACATGGCAACGGTGGCGGGGGTCATTGCTCGACCTTGATGCTGGATCCTTTCGGAGTCATCCATAGCCATTGGTGGGGGTCAGGGGGATGGGGGGATATTTGGTTTTGGGAAAGTAGGTGTTGACCAAATATCACAAGCCCTGCGCGCTGTGATAACAACGACGGAAAGGCGCAGCTGGGTTCGGGTGTTTCTGTTGCGATAACGATCGACGAAGGAAACAGACCGGATTGCTCTGGTTATGGAATATCTGGTTTTGGTCAATAAAAACTCTATCTATAAACACAAATCTTTATACTCTCCCTCTCGAATGAACGTATAATGGGAGTTGATTGGAAGATAGCGAGGAGGCAGACCTTTGAGGGACTGCGAGACTTTTACATCCTAATGGGATTGATATTCGCAGTTGTGATCGGTGTAATGTTCATTGTCCTCATCACTACTACAGATGAATACTTCCTTACGATAGTTGGTATCGGCATCTCGATCATCTTCATCGCATGCTTAATGGCCTTTGGTGGGATATTGGGAGCCTTCACGACAACATACTACCAGTACAGCTTCATCAAAATGCTCAAGACCGATATCAAAACAGAAGACCTGCATTCCACCCAGAAGCGCGCCTTCGAGGTCGACCTCGACCAGGAGAGTGCGATAGTCCTGGCAGAACATATCATCAAGGACCTTGGGAAGGTCGACCTGAAGAAGAACTACAACTTCAGTCCGATACTCATCCCTCTCAGACCAAGCTCCAAGGTCACCTCGATAGCAAGAAACTCGGTCAAAGGAAAGTTCCAACAGTTCGGATGGTATAGCAATCTGTACGTCTGGTACATCATAACAGTAGTAGAGGTCGAGGTAGTTCCAAAGGACTCCAAGACCTCGATCATCGATGTGACCACGCATCCTTTGTGGCGGAAGTATCCCTTTGATTATGGGAGCTCAATGGAAGCGATGATGAGGTTCGAAAAAGCAATGGGGGCTGTTGACCCTGGGTCGTTCCATACGAAGAGGTTGAAGCCATCATGGCTCGGGTGAAGGGGAAAGGATATGTCGAAAGAGGGGGATGTGTGAGGGATGGGTGAGAAGTTCATAGTCCCTTTCGGGAAGTATCTTGAGGTCAATACCACATATATCCTGTGCTCTTTCATCGCAGTTTCGATTTTCACGATACTATGTATCGGACCCGTTATGGGGATCTTCTTCTGGCTAGGTTATTCCACTTTCATTGTTGTATGGATCACTGCATCCTGTGGGATCGCAGCTGTGATAGTAAGTCTATTAGGTGTCTCTGTCTCCCACCAGATCCAGCATAATGCGATCAGTAGAATGACAAATAACATCAGGCCAAAGGACCTATGTCTTGCCCAATCTCGCAAGTTTTACCTCAAGACCAAGAAGCAACATGCTTATGAGATCCTAAAGGCCTCTCTTACAGCATTACCGTATGATGACACTTTCCAAGATGATGTAAGATCCGGCCAGATCCGCGTTAAGAGAAGAGGCTCATGGTATACTGGACTCGGAAGTAACATCGACATAGCCTTCAATCCGGAACGGAAGTCGATCTTGGTATTTGCCTATAGTAAGCCCACACTTCCTATCGGTTTTCATGACCGTGGACAGAACTTCAGGAACCTCGATCTGATCATGAAGTATCTTGATAAGAACCACAAAAGTATCTTCAAACCATGTGGATTCACGGTGGTCCCTGACAGGATGGGGCCAGAGTATTTGAGACCGAAAGGAAAGCCAGTCAAGATCATGTGCCCGAACTGCGGAAACGTCATTGAGGTGACAGATGTACAGCGACCAATCACAGTGGATTGCTCCTTTTGTGGGAAGACGCTCAAGTTGGTTGACTAGGAGGATGAGCGATGGGTGACAAGATGAGAGGATCCTTCAGAGACTACATCGCCGTGAACCTGTTCAGAGTGAAGCTGACATTCATCACTACCCTCGTGGTCATTGGTCCCATAATCTTCTTCTTCGTCTTCTGGATGCTCCATGAAGTTGGTATAATGGTAGCCATCCTCGCAGGTGTCATTGTAATTTGTAGTATCATTTCATTTGCAATGATCTTCGGTGCATTCATCGCCTACTCGCAGCAAAGAGCGACCATCGTAACCATGACCAAGCAGCTCAAACCACAGGACCTTTGCCTGCATCAGACCAGAGAGTTCAAGCTAAAGACCAACTTCAATCGAGCGTTCTACCTGTGTAAGATGTCCTGTGGTGCCATTCCAAAATGTAAGATCAAGAAGATGGAACCAGAGAACGGTTACTTGATGGCTCGAAGAGGAGACCCGTGGATACATGGTCCACCTTGCAATGTGGAGTTCTTCCTGAAGCGGAAGAAGAAGAACGAGGTGTATGTGAAAGCATCAAGCAAGCTGATGATGCCTCTTGGGATGGCAGATCTGGGTACTAACTACAAGAACATGGACTATGTGGTACGATATCTTGATAGACATTGTAAGAAGGAGTTAGAGCCCATAGATTTCGAGCTGGGTGAGGGTCCGAAGAAACCTGATTGGTTGAACGCGGAGAAGCCGATGAAGCCGGATTATCTGGAGGACCACTGATGCCTTTAGATACAAAGGACACAGTGAAGTTCTTCTTCTACGAGAACAGGTTCACTTTCATCTACAACGCGATCTCCATGATCGGCATGACAGCAGGTGCCTTCATCCTTATGATGCTCTTGCTCGAGATGTGGCCTGTTTACCCTATCCCATGCAGAATAGCAACAGCTATCCTCACTACCCTGATGGTCGCAGCGATCATCTACTCGCCTATCTCTCATTACACAGCTCAGACAAAGGCGATCAGAGAGATGGACCCTGATTGGACATTAGCAGACCTCATAATGCTGCAGAGCCGAAAGTTCATCATCAAAGCAGAATTAAATGATGCGTTCGAGCATTGCAAGAGATCATGCACATACATTCCCGATACTGTTGAGAAGACCATGAATACTGAGGATGGATACATTTTGGTGAACCGGGACGAGGGCATGCTCGGTAGACCCGCATCCAAAATAGAGTTCCACTTGAAGCAATTAAAGGGAGGACGCGTTCTCATCAAGATCAGCAGCGGTCCGGGAAAGGTAGGCATCATGTCTGACGAGGGGATGAACCTCAAGACTGTGGACTTTGTCGTTAGATATTTCAACAAGCTATACAAGGGTGGATTCAAGCCTGTTGGGTTCAAGCTCAAGGGTGAGCCGTACATGCCGGAGTGGCTTGATAAGGTGAAGCCGGATGTGATGAGGCCTGGATACATGGAGGACAACCCGTGAAGAAGAAACCCGAGGTCAGGAGGTGGAACGGCTTCTGGGCGGAAACGATATCAATCCTTGCCATCGTTCTCCCTTTTACTGGCCTTGTGGCTTACTTCTACTTTGACCTGCAATTATATGGGTATACTCCATCCACGATCATTTTCATGGTCATCTCTATGATAGTTCTCATCGGAACGATAGGTATCGTTGTTCCATTCAAGATCTGCCAGTTCCTAGGTCTGTATAAATATCAGGAATCCTGGAGGCTCACCGATCTCTCCCATAATTGCTCATCGGAAATAATACTTCCAATGTCTGCAAAGACTGCACGTGACCATGTTGATATGTTCATGAAACAGAATGAGAACATTGGCAAGATCGCCTGGTTCAGTAGCTTCAGAGGCAATGCTGTATACGAGGAGAATGAAAGACCGATCAATGTAACCTTCGTGATCAACCAACCAAAGAACAAGGACTCACGCGTGATTCTCACATTCGTTCCAGTGATGAACATATACCCCAAGTCATATGCGCTTAGGAACGAGGTGTGGCAGACGATGCCTGAGGAGCTATTGCGGTATGATGATACAGGAAAGAGATCGAAGGGGAAGAAGCTTAAGCCCGACTACCTGGAGGGGAGCTGATGACCGATCAGAAGGAAGCGTTGATCTTCATGACCTTCAAGATGGAGATGTTGGTCAATATCGTAATCGTAGTCGTTCTCATCTTCGGTTGTCTATCCCTTGGTCTGGCCATGATGTGTATCTTTCCTGGTATCGATCTTTACATTCCGATTATCATATGGCTTATCCCACCGCCTATTATTGCTTTCCTGTTATACACTAAGTTCACACATTACCGAGTAATGAAACGCGTCAAGCAGAACTGGACCTGGGATGATATGTCCTTCCAGAGATGCAAGATCATGGAGCTCGATATGCCGATCGAGGAAGGTTTCGACCTCATTCGAAAAGAGCTCAAGAAGATGAACAAGCTGACATTCACTCGCAATCCTCCTAAGGCCTATTCGGGATATGGAAGGTATGGTGATGGATTGTTCAGAGCAGGTGTCTATCTGCAAATGGCTCCCCATCCCGATGGAAAGTGTGGCGCTGTCTTCACTTTCACCCCGATGATGGGACTCACAAGACATGAGTTCGAGAACCAGTTCGAAGCGGAAGAGATCATTCCGAAGAGAATAGAGAAAGCGATGAGGAAAGGATCGAATAAGAAGCTGAAACCAAGCTATCTGGAGGACACCCAATGAGCGTCCACTGGGCCCAAAGACCTGTTCCCCCACTCTTTTTCGAGGTGGCGATATTCACCATCCTGCCACTCGCTGTTTACATGATCAGTTTTGTCATTGGTCTTCTTGTCTTCATGCTCTTAGGTGAGAACGACATAGGCTGGTCCATCGGTGTGCTCATTTGGTTGTTCCTGCCAACCCCAATGTGGATCTACTTGATCTGGATCAAGGCGGTCCAATTCTATACTTTGAAGAAAACTGGACGCCCCATCGAGCTGAAGAACATGACCATCGTGATGCATAGGACCATTCATCTAGATGTTACCTACGATGTCGCTTTACAGCATTGCCTCGATACGTTCGAGCAGGTCAAACCCGAGCTCATGAAGGATCGACCAGAGCTCCAGACATCGAACAGTCCATGGAAGACAAAGGATGGCTACGATGCAAATGTTTTCTTCAGATGTTCAAATGATCCCGAAGGGGGATGTGGTGTATGGGTCATTGCCTATGCTCCATCAGGATTGTTCCCATCTGAGTTCGTGTCTTGTTTTGATGCATTGGATGTTCTTCCGGACGAGATCAAGAATAGGAAGATCGGACCGAAGAGAAAGAAGAAGGACAAGCCGATGAAGCCGAGCTACCTGGAGGATCGCTCATGAAGATCTCACAGTGGGATATCTTCAAGTTGAATCTCAAGACGATAATCCGCTGGATATTCTACATGATAGTAGTCTCATGCGCCGTTCTATTGTTCATCCCTTTCTTCTTCTTGTCAGATGAAAGCTTGCTATCGATCATTATGCTTACTGTAGCTGTCTATCTGCTTTTGGTAGCCTTTTTGTTGGCAATAATCGTGATCCCACTGTTCCTATATCGCCAGATCAGTTTCACGAGATGTATAAAAAAAGGGCCTCATCCAATGAAAGTTGGGGACTTGTTGGCTAAGCGACGATGGGAATCGGTCGTACACATCAATGAACAGATGCTCAAGGATGTCCTCGTGAACTACCTGAGAAAGGATGCCAGGGTGAATAAAATGAAGGTCTTGGATGGGGGACGAGGTATCAAGGTGAACCTTCATTCACCGAATGATATATTACTCGCAAACCTGTGGCGTGATGTCATTATGATGGTCCGATGGAAGAAGATCGACGATGGAGTGCGTTTGGTCATCCGTACATATCATACTTCAAAACTGGATATCCAGGACTTTGGTCTGGGTTATCAACTGATGGAGGATCTCAAGGAGCAAATTGAAGAAGAGGGGATAGTTATCACACCGATAAGTGATAAGATGAAGCCCGACTATCTGGAGGTGCGCTGATGGCTGAGAGTTTCTTTACCCTCTACAGGTGGTTCCTACAACAATCCTGGACCATTAATAAATACTTCTTCGTCTTCGCTCTGGTAAGTGCCATCATTTTTGGAATCCCAACGGCATTCATCATGATCTATTCCAAAGGGGTCATCGGAGTCTTTATTGGTCTTTTGGCCATTGTTTCCATACTGTTAACCTTCGGTTTTACCGCTAGTATTATTGTCGCTTCAATGACGTGGATCATTATGAAAGACGAGCTCGAACTGGTCCGCAAGGTCAAACCCGATTTCATTTTAGCAGATCTTCATCCATTTACTGAAACCAAGATCGAAACGAAGCATACTTGTATTGATGCACTCAAGATCATTGTGGATTCGGTCAACGAGGTTGTATGGTTGTCAGAAGTGTATCACAATAACAAGGACGAAGCATCAGGTAAGTTCCTCCTTATTAGGAGGCATGGTGGTCGTTTCAATAGCACGACCATGAACTTCAAGGTGAAGATTAAACCACACGGTACAGGATCTATTGTGGTTCTCAACACCTTTCCTTATGAGAATGATCCGTTCGACAATGGTATACACCTCGTTATTATACCATACCTCAAAGGGTCTCTCAAGTCTGGAAACCCTAGACGCGATCTTCTCGAGTTCAGCGAACTGAGGAAGCTGTATGAGGATCCCGACTACCTTAAGTCCTAACCCCACCATTCCCCCCCATGAACACCCCCACCCTCCTCGCCCGCTTCGAGGCATTGCCCGACCTCCTGTTCGCGGCCATGCGTGACGACCCGG